>CAZFUK010000036.1:0-17782 GCA_964522005.1 uncultured Anaerolineales bacterium
AGACCAAAGACCGAAACTCAATCGTCTGTTGGTCCTTGGTCTTTCGTCCTTGGTCGTCTAAAACTTCAGCAGGTGGTGCTGAATCTCGAACCCGGTCGTTTCGCGGCGGAAGGCGGCGTACTCCGACGTGCGGACGGCCAGGTAGGCGTTCGCCAACTCCGTGCCGAGGGCGTTCATCATGAGCGGGTCGGTGCGCAGGGCCAGGATGGCCTCCATCTGGTTGGTGGGCAGCCGCTTGATGCCCCGCGCCGCCAACTCCTCGTTGGAGAAGAGCGATGGGTCCGTCTGGACCGGCTCGCCCGGATCGAGTTCGCGCTCGACGCCGTCCACGCCGGCCGCGATGAGACAGGCCAGGGCCAGGTAGGGGTTGCAACTGGGGTCCACCGGCTTGAGTTCCAGGTTGACGGACCGCGCGTCCGCCCCCCACAGGCCCGATGCCACGCGCAACGCGGCCTCGCGGTTGTCTGGCCCCCAGGCGGTGAAGGCCGAGGTCCAACTGCGCGGCTGGTGCAGGCGGCGGTACGAGTTGTAGCTGGGGCAGGTCAGGGCGAGCAGGGCCGGCAGGTGGGCCAGCACGCCGCCGATGAAACAGCGGGCCAGGGGGGTCAGGCCATAGAGCGCCTCGGGGTCGTAGAGGCGGTTGGTGATGAAGCGGGAATCCCACAGGCTGAAGTGGATGTGGGCGCCGTTGCCGGGCTGGTCGGGGAAGGGCTTGGGCGCGAAAGAGGCCATGAGGCCATGCTTGAGGGCGGTGCCGCGCACCGTCTCGCGGAAGACCACCTGGTTATCGGCGGCGCGCATGGCGTCGGCGTGGCGGATAGTTAGCTCTTGCTGGCCGTGGCCGACCTCCGGATGATAGTGCTCGACCGCCAGCCCTTGCACCTCCAAGGTCGAGGCCAGGTCGTCAATAAAGCCGGCCGCCGTGGTCATGCCGTGGCTGCTGTAGGCGAGCGACTGGTCGAAGGGCAGGAACTGACCTTCGGGGGTGCGGGTGATGAGGGTAAACTCGTTCTCAAACGCGGCCTGTATCCCAATGCCACGGGCGGCGGCGCGTTCGATGTGATAGTCCAGCAGCGAGCGCGGGTCGAGGGGCCACGGTCCGCCCTCGGCGTCCACCAGGTTACAGGTCAGGGCGGCCTGGTGGGGAACGTAGGGCAGCGGGTGGAAGGTGGACGTGTCGGGCATCAGCCGAATCTCGCCTACCGGCCCCAGGTTCTCGATGGGCTGCAATTGGTCCACCATGTTGAGCGCCTGGATGGCGATGGGCAGGCCGACGCCGTTGCGCAGGCGGTCGGGCAGGACGTCAATGTGGACGGCCTTGCCGCGAATAATGCCGGCGTTGTCGCAATACAGGAAGCGGATAAAGCGAGCGTTGTTCTCCCGCGCTTTCTGGACTACCTCATCTCGGGTCATGCGGTCCTCCTCCGTAGATAGGGTTGATTATACCACAACACGGAGGCCGCATTCCATTTTAGCCCCAGCGTAACTCCTGCTCGCTCTCGATTTTGGCCTCGTCCAGTTCCATGCCCATACCCGGTCCAGTCGGTACCGTAATCAGGCCGTTGACCGGCTCCAGCGGCTCCTTGAAGAAGTACTGGTTGATGCTGTTCCACTTGACCAGGTACTCGATCATGGGCGCGAGGGTCGGCGGCAGGGCGGCGGTCAACTGGGCGTTGGCGGGGACCGAGTGGCCGTGGGGGATGAGGACCAGGTCATAGGTCGAAGTCAGCGCGGCGATCTTGAGCATCTCCGAGATGCCGCCAGCCCAGTAGGTGTCGGGCTGGAGATAGTCGGACGCGCCGGCGTCCATCAACTGCTTTAGCCCCCAGCGCGTGTACTCATGCTCGCCCGTGGCAATTGGCACATGGGAACGGTGGCGGATCTGGGCGCACGCCTCGATCTTGTCGGCCAGCACCGGCTCCTCGATCCACTTGAGGCCCACCTCGGCCAGCCGCTCAGAGATGGTCACGGTGTAGGGCACATCCCAGCTACTCCAGGCGTCGAACATAATCTCCACGTCGGGGCCGACGGCCTCGCGCAGGGTCTGGGCCAGGCCCACCACGCGGTCCATGCCGGGCCGTCCGTCGGTCGGTCCGTCGCGTGGGAACCACTTGGTCGCCTTGAAGCCCTGCTCCACCAGCCACCGACCGCGCTCGCGTACTCGATCCGGCTCCAGCGAATAGCCCAACATGCTGGCGTAGGCCGGGAAGCTCGTCTGGACGGGGCCGCCGAGCAGACGGTGGACGGGCAGACCGACGGCTTTGCCGCGCAGGTCCCACAGGGCGCAATCGAGGACGCTAATCGCCATCATCTCGACACCCTTACGGCCGTGGATGGCGTGGCGGTACATGAGGTCCCACAGCCGTTCGGTGGCGACCGGGTCCGCGCCGACGAGCAGCCAGCGGAATTCCTCGACCGCGAAGGCGACCTGGGTGCTGACGGGGCCGCCCAGCCCGGTCACGCCCTCGTCGGTCTCAATCTCGACAAAGACCTGTTGGAGGGCATAGTGACGGCCTCGTGGGGTCACGGTTGTGAGCGGCTGCCCCAGTTGCCCGCGATGCTCGGGGTAGATGTCAATGGGCCGCCGCAGCCGTTCCTCCCAGAACTCACTCTCGACGGGCAGCGAGCCGGTCAGCCGGCGCAGCTTGAGACTGGTGATTTTCATGGGGTTGCTCCGTAGGGCTTGGATGGTAGTAACTGGATGGTAGTAACGACTTAAGTCGTTACTACTACGGTTACTGCGCTACTCGTCCCAGCCCTGGCCGAAGTCGCGGCTGGGGGGATAGGCGAGCCACTGGTCGCGCAGCCAGTCGCGACCTCGGGCGTCAAGGTAGTTATGGATACTCGACCAGGGCCAGTCGTAGGGGTCGGTGGTGTAGCCATGCTTGACGGGGTTGATGTGGATGTAGTTGAGCGCGCAGTAGAAGTGCCGCTCGTTTCTGATGAAGCGGTCGGTGAATTTGTACCACACGCGGCGCTGACCGGTCAAACCTTCCTCAAGGTTCCAGGCATGGGAGGTCGAGCCGTGGAGTTGCTTGAGGGTCGCAGACACCAGATCAAGCGAGGTGACGCCGATGAGGACATGGTAGTGGTTGGGCAGGATGACCCAGCCGTAGACTTCGGCGGCGATGTCGTTGAGGGCCGTGTGCAACTGCGTCTCGAAGTCGGTGCGGCGGGAAAGATCGGCCATAAGGGGAGCATGCTCGAAGTTGACGGCGGTGATGAGATAGCGGCCTTCGTCGCGGAAAGGGTGGGGCGGGGCGTGGAGGGGGTAGCCGGCGGCGATGCGTTGGCCGCGCACGGCCTCGTGTTGTTCGGGGGTCAGGCGGCGGTATTCATAAGGCATGACCTCTCCCTCCCTTCCTTCTGGAAGTCATCGTAGTAACGACTTAAGTCGTTACTACAATGGGTAACGGATAGGTAGCCGCTAGGTGGGCGCGCCCAACGCCTCGCGCAGCCAGGCGACGAGCGGGGCCATCTGGCGGAACTGCTCGACCACATATGGGGCCAGGTTGTCGCCGTCCAGGCTGCGCACCGGAACCTCCCGCGCCACGGTGAAGCTCTTGAGCTTGACCATCTCGATTTGCGGCGTCGTCTCGTCGTAGCCGCGCGGCGGGCGTTGGAGGCGTGGGGCGGACGGGTCCGCCAGCGCGGCGCGGAAGACCGGGTTGTCCAGGAGCGCCTGGAGCCGTTCGGGGCGCTGGGCGATGTAGGCGCGGATGCGGGCGAGGCTGTCGTTGTCGGGCATGTAGTAACCACCCGCCGTCATGAGCGTGCCGCTGTGGTTAACCTGAAAGTAGTAACCCGCGCCGACCATGTTGCGGGGAAAGGCGGCGCTGAAGGTCGTCTTGTAGGGGGTCTTGTCCTTGGAGAAGCGCACGTCGCGGTAAATGCGGTAGATGCACTCTTTGGCGGTGGCGCCCTGGAGGCGCGGATCAAACGCGGCGATGCCGAAGACGACCTCCTCGACCAGGTCGGTGAAGTCGGCGCGGAGCGCGTCGTAGCGGGCGCGGTTCGCCTCGAACCATGCCTTGTTGTTGTTCTGTTCGAGTTCCGCCAGGTACTTGACCAGGGCTTCGGTGTCCATATGACGCTCCCGCTCTGCTTGTAGGGGAAGCTGATTATACACGAGCTAGATGTAGAGTGCGAAACAGGGCATACCTTTGACCTCCTAGGGCACTTGTACTATGCTAAGAGTATGGCAACTCTGGCGCGATCAGACATCCTTGCGGCTCTTGCTCGGCTAGGTGAACTAGCTGAGCAACACGGCGAGCGCATTGAACTCCTCGTGGTAGGTGGGGCCGCGATGGTTCTCGCCTACAACGCCAGGCTGTCTACGCGTGACGTTGACGCGGTAGCTGTTCCGCCTCCTGAAGCTCATGTCCTGCGGACTCTTGTCCGTTAAATGGCGAGTGAACGCGACTGGCCCGACGATTGGCTGAACGACGGAGCCAAAGGGTATCTGATTGGCGTTAGCCAAGGGGTGAGCGTCTTTACTGCGCCGGGAATTGACGTTAGAATTCCTTCTGTACCACAGCTCCTAGCAATGAAGTTATCGGCATGGCGGGACGATGTGGATATTGAAGATGCGCGACGCCTGCTGAGGGAATTGGAGGGCGAACGCAGTGCCATATGGCAGGCCGTTGAACCCTATCTTGTACCAGGCGACGAGTTAAAAGCCTACTATGCGTTTCTGGACCTGTGGGAGAGTCTACATGGTACGGTGCGAGGCGACAGCCTGACCTTGCGTAGTCTGGTCCAGGATTTTCTGCGTGAGCATCCCGACCTTGCCTGTGTACCAGAACCCGAGGTTCATGATGCCACGATTCTGGCTGCCTCGGCTTCTTTACTCGAACTCCTGGCGATGCGGCGCAACCAGATGGCCCCCCGGTGGACGCGAGACATTGGCTCCCTGGACAGGCCCGTGTTCCTGGTGAAGGCAGCGGCAACGATGAAGCGACTGCGTGCTCTATGTGAAGCCGAGACGCCGGCCCCCCTCCGCAAACGCGGATTTTATGCGCCAGCCAACTTCCTGGAGTTTGCCTGACGCGCGATGACCCCTTACTCGACGACGAAATAAGGAGAATAGAGTATGGCGCGACCTGTGACCCTGTTTACCGGCCAGTGGGCCGACCTGCCGCTGGAAACGCTGGCCCAGAAAGCGAGCCAGTGGGGCTTCGATGGCCTCGAACTGGCCTGTTGGGGGGACCACTTTGAAGTGGATAAGGCGCTGGCCGACCCGGCCTACTGCCAATCCCGCTGGGACATCCTCAACCGCTACGGCCTCAAGTGCTGGGCCATCAGCACCCACCTCGTCGGTCAGTGTGTCTGCGATGACCCGATTGATGAGCGGCATAAGGGTCTGGACATGCCCCCTTATGTCTGGGGCGACGGCGACCCGGAAGGGGTGCGCCAGCGGGCCGCCGAGTTGGTCAAGAAGACGGCTCAGGCGGCCGCCAAGTTCGGCGTTACCCAGGTCAATGGCTTTACCGGCTCCAAAATCTGGCGCTATATCTACTCCTTTCCGGGTAACGACTGGAAGGTCATTGAGGCGGGCTACCAGGACTTCGCGGACCGCTGGGGGCCCATTATGGACGTGTTCGAGCGCGAAGGCGTGCGCTTCGGGCTGGAAGTCCACCCCACCGAGATTGCCTACGACTTCGTGACGACACGCAAGGCGCTCGACGCCATCGGCAACCACCCCGCCTTTGGCATCAACTTCGACCCCAGTCACCTCGTCCACCAGTTTCTTGATCCCGCCGCCTTTATCCGGGAATTCGCGGACCGGGTGTACCACGTCCACGTCAAGGACTCCAAGACGTACCTGGACGGCCGACGCAGCATCCTCGGCTCGCATATCAACTTTGGCGAGCCGATGCGCGGCTGGGACTTTGTCTCACCCGGCCACGGCGACGTGGACTTCGAGAGCGTCTTCCGCGCGCTGAATCGCATTGGCTACCAGGGGCCGCTGTCCATCGAATGGGAGGACTCGGGCATGGACCGCGAGTGGGGCGCGCAGGACGCGCTGGCCTTTGTGCGGCGCACCGACTTCGCGCCGTCGGCGGTGGCGTTCGACGCGGCGTTCCAGAAGAGTTGAAGGAGACCACCATGAGCGAAAAAGTCGGCTTTGTGACGATGGGGCAGGTAGAGGCGGCGGGGGAAGCGCCGGAAATTGGCGTCGGGATGCTCGGCTACGCCTTCATGGGCAAGGCCCACACCAACGCCTACAAGACCATGCCCTACATGATGTACCCGCCGCCCGCCGTGCCGCGCCTGGTCGCCATCGCGGGGCGCAACGAGGCAGCGGTGGCCGAGGCGGCGCGGCGCTACGGCTACGAGAAGAGTTACACCGACTGGCGCGACCTGGTGGCCGACCCGGCGGTCCAGGTGGTGGACAACGGCCTGCCCAACAACCTGCACGCCGAGCCGAGCATCGCAGCGGCCCAGGCGGGTAAGCACATCTTCTGCGAGAAGCCCCTGGCGCGCACGGCGCAGGAGGCTAAGCAGATGCTCGACGCGGTGAACGCGGCGGGCGTCAAGCACATGGTTGCCTTCAACTACCGCTTCGTGCCGGCGGTGCGGCTGGCGCGGGACATGGTCCAGGGCGGCGAATTGGGCGAGATTTACCACTTCCGGGCGGTCTATCTGCAAGAGTGGATCATGGACCCGGACTTTGAACTGGTGTGGCGCTTGCAGGGCGACGTGGCGGGCAGCGGGGCGCTGGGCGACCTGGGCGCGCACATCATTGACCTCGGCCGCTTTATCGTCGGCGAGCCGGCGCGCGTCGGCGGCCTGCTCAAGACGTTCATCACCGAGCGGCCCGGCCCGGACGGTCAGCGCCAGAAGGTGACGGTGGACGACGCCTTTGAGGCGTGGGTCGAGTTCGACAACGGCGCGATTGGCACCCTGGAGGCGACCCGCTTCGCCAAGGGCCGCAAGAACGGCATGGTGTTCGAGGTCAACGGGGCCAAGGGCAGTCTCCGCTTCAACCTGGAGCGGTTCAACGAGCTGGAGGTTCACCTGCCGGGGGGCCAACCGCAGGCCGTCCAGCCCGGCTTCACCAACGTCCTCGTCTCCGAGGCGTATCACCCGTTCTGGAAGCACTGGTGGCCCCACGGCCACATCATTGGCTGGGAGCACACCTTCGTCCACGAGGTCTACCACCTGCTCGACGCCATCGTCAACAACACCGACGTCGCTCCCTATGGCGCCACCTTCGAGGACGGCTACAAGAACAACGTGATCATGGACGCGATTACACTGGCGTCGCAGGAAGGCCGTCGGGTGGATGTGAGATACTAATGCGTGATACGTGATGCGTATTTCGTAGTGGGTATTTCGTATTTTCGAACATGATGTCTTGCTCCGAAATACGAAATACGCATTACGCATCACGAAATACGGACTATGTCATGACAACCTATCGCAATTCGACGCTCATTGCTCAAATCGACGGGCTGCACGTCCCGGCCGGGATGCTCGCCATTTGGTCGCTCGGCCAGTCGGGGCTGGCGCTCAAGGGCGGGCAGACCATCGCCTACATTGACCCCTACCTGTCCAACTACGTCGCCGACGGGCTGGGCGGCCCGCCCCGCCAGTTCCCGCCGCCGGTCGAGCCGCGCCAGGTGGTCAACGCCCAGGTCGTGTTCTGCACCCACGAGCACGCCGACCACACCGACCCCTGGACACTGGGACCGCTGGCCCAGGCGTCGCCCCAGGCCGTCTTTGTCGCGCCCGCCAACAGCCGCGACATCCTGCGCGAGGCGGGTGTCGCGGAGGAGCGCTTGATTGTGCCCCGCGTGGACGAGGCGCGGGGGGTAGGCGACCTGACGTTTACCCCGCTGCCGGCCGCCCACTACGGCCTGGACTACGACCCGCAACGCGGCTACCGCTGGCTCGGATTTCTGATCGAGCTAAACGGCGTCACCCTGTACCATTCCGGCGACACCATCCTGTTTGACGACCTGGTGGACCGCCTGCGGCTGTACCGCATTGACCTGGCCTGCCTGCCGGTGAACGGGCGCGACTACTGGCGCGAGCAGCGCAACATGATCGGCAACCTGGACAGCCACGAGGCGGCGGAGTTGGTGGAGCTACTCGACGCCGATGTCCTGATTCCGCTGCACAATGACATGTTCGCCACGAACCACGTCACGCCCGCCATCCTGGCCGACTTCCTGGACCGCCACACCCCGCGCCAGAAGTACCACTGGCTCCAGCCGGGCGAGCTATACCTGTACGTCAAGTGACGGAGGACGGAGGACGGAGGACGGAAGACGGAAAGCCGAAGGCGGAAAGCCGAAGGCGGAAGGCTGAAGATTGAGGATGGAGTGGGCCGATGATTCAGATCACTGACCTGAACCACGTTACGCTGGTCGTCCGGGACCTGGACGCCTCGCGGCGGTTCTACCGCGAGGTCCTGGGCATGGTCGAAGCCCCGCGTCCCGAGCGGATGACCACGACCTTCCAGGGGGCGTGGATGCGGCAGGGCAGCGCGGAAATACACCTGATCCAGGCCGACTGGTCGTGCCAGCCGGCGGGCGATGCCCCGGCGGTCCCGAACGAGCGGGCTGACGTGGGCCGCGCCCGCCACATCGCGTTCGCCGTGGCCGACCTGGACGCGGCGCGGGCGCATCTCGCGGGCCACGGGGTGGCGGTGGTGTTGGGGCCGCGCAGCCGAGGCGACGGCGTGACCCAGATGTACTGCTACGACCCGGACGGCCACCTGATTGAACTGCACGACCTGCCGTGAACAAGGGGGACGACTGTCACCCTGAGCGGAGCGAAGGGTCTCTCCTCTCGTAAGGCGAGAGGCTTCGCTTCGCTCAGCATGACAACCAGTGTAAATTATTAAGAGCACGTAAAGATAGAGCTATGGCTAACCTAACGGGCAAAGTGGCCCTGGTCACCGGGGCCGGCACGAGTATCGGGTTTGAGATGGCGGCGCAGTTGGCCCAGGCGGGCGCGGCGGTCCTGATCAACGACCGGGACGGCGCGCTCGCCGAGCAGGCGGCCGACCGCGTGCGCGCGGCAGAGGGCCGCGCCGAGGGCTTCGGCGGCGACGTGGCGTCGGTGGCGACGTGCCGGGCGATGGTCGAACGCTGCGTGGCCCAGTTTGGCCGCCTGGACATCGCCTGCTGCAACGCGGGTATCACCAGTTGGGGCGGCTTCCTGGACTTCACGGAAGAGGCTTTCGACGCCGTGGTGGGTGTCAACCTCAAGGGAACGTACTTCACGGCCCAGGCGGCGGCGCGGCAGATGGTCCGCCAGGCAACGGGCGGACGCATCATCATCACGTCGTCGGTGACGGGCAACCAGGCGGTGCCGTCGCTGGCGACCTACGGCATGACCAAGGGCGGCTTGCAGATGCTGGCCCGCGCCCTGGTTCTGGAACTCGCACCCCACCGCATCACGGTCAACGCCGTCGCGCCGGGCGCCATCGTCAATGAGCGCAACCTGCGCGACGACCCGCAGTACGCCGAACACTGGGCGAGCGTCGTGCCCCTCGGCCGGCCGGGCTACCCAGCCGACATCGCGGCCGCCGCCGTGTTCCTCGCCTCGGACGAGGCGGGGTACATCAACGGCCAAACCCTCATTGTGGATGGCGGCTGGACGGCCTACAGCCCAACGCCGAGCTTTCGGCCAGGCCAGCCGGAGTAAAGTCAGGGGACTGAAACCGAGTTGACAGGCCACGCTGACCTGTTCCCGCTCCGTGATGGAGGAGTTATGACAACTTCAAAGACCTTGTTGTGTGTCAGCCTGCTGTGCATCGCTCTCTTAACGGCTTGCAGCGCGCCCACGGCCGCGCCCCCTGTCCCGACGCAGGTCGCCATCGCCCCGACCGCTGCGCCGACCCAACCACCCGCCCCTCCGACAGCAGCGCCGACCACCGCGCCGACAGCCGCACCGACGCCGCGCCCGCCCACCGCCGTGCCACCCACGGCTGTGCCACCGACCGCCGCCCCGACCGCTCAGGCGCAGGCAAAAGACGACGCCCGCGCCGCCCAACTCCAACGCCTCCAGAAGCTCCTCCAGGACCCGGCCTTCGCCCTGGAGATGGCGCAGACGCTCGACGCGGCCTACTACAAGGGCCAGAACCAGCCCGTCCCGCCGTTCCTCAAGCCCGAGGAGGAGACGGCCACCGCGCCCAAGAGCGTCAAGGAGGAGAAGATCGCCATTAACCTGGCCGGCTTCTATGCGGTGGAGTGTGGTATCGGCGTGCTGGCGGAGCGGGGCAAGGAAACGCCCTTCGACATCCTCGACTCCATTGCCAAGGGCACGCGGTCCAAGGAGGACATGCTCCTCCTGGCGCGCTTCGCCAATGCGACCTGGAAGGCGGGGCAGCCCTTCCGCGCCTTGAACCGCATTACCCGCGACAACTTCCGCCCAGCGGCTCTCCTGAGTCAGGACGATCTTCAGAAGGACTTCGACCAGATTCGGGCAGCGGCCGGTAAGCTGACCGAGAAGATGGGGGAGGTACGCGGCCAGCCAGCGACAGAGCAACTGAAGCAGCTGCAGGCGCTGCTTCAGGACCCGGCCTTCGCGCTAGAGATGGCACAGACGCTTGACGCGGCCTATTACAAGGGGCAGAACCAGCCGGTGCCGCCGTTCCTCAAGTCCGAGGAGGAGACGGCGACCGCGCCCAAGAGTGTCAAGGAGGAGAAGATTGCCATCAACCTGGCCGGCTTCTACGCGGTTGAATCGGGGCTAGGGGTCATCTCGGAGCGAACCAAAGAGATGCCTATGGACATCCTGGACTCGATCGCAAAGGGCACGCGGTCAAAGGATGACATGCTGCTCCTGGCGCGCTTCGCCAACGCCACGTGGAAGGCGGGGCAACCCTTCCGCGCCTTGAACCGCATCACCCGTGACAACTTCCGCCCAGCGGCTCTACTAAGCGAGGACGACCTCAAGAAAGACTTCGACCAGATTCAGGCGGCGGCCGCCAAGTTGCTCGAAGCCATGAAGCGGCCCTAAAGCAAGCTCTCGTAGGCGGGGTGGACGCGGGCGTAGACCTGGTCCCAGGTGTAGCGCTGCTGGACCTTGGCGCGCCCGCGTTCGCCCATCACCGACCGCCGCATCGGACTGTCCAGTAGCTCGGCCAGCGCGGCAGCCAGCGCGCCCGGCGCGCCAAAGGGCACGAGCAGCCCATCCTCCCCGTGGCTGATAATGTCCCCGATTCCCCCAATCTGCGCCCCAAGCACCGGCTTGCCATACGCCCAGGCTTCGAGATAGGCAATCCCAAACGAGTCGGCCCGTGAGGGCATACATAGCACGTCGGCCGCCGCCAGCAGGTCTTGCTTGGCGGCCTCGTCCACCGGGCCGAGCAGGTGGACCCGTGCCCGCGCGCCGAGCGGCAGGCGGTCATAGGCGCGTCGGAACCCCTCCTGCATCAGTCCGGCCACGGCCAGGTGGACGGGATGGCCGGTCGCCCACAAGTGGCGTACGGCCGCCAGGGTGTCCTCCGTGCCCTTGTCGCGGCTGGCCGTGCCGAGGCTCAGGACCAGGGGCGTCTCGGACGCCAGGCCGAGCCAGTGGCGGGCGCGGCTGGCGTCGCCGCCGCCGTACTCGGCCGGGTTGATGCCCACGCCCGCCACAATGACGCGGTCAGGGGCGACGCCTTGCTCGACCAGGAAGGCGCGCTCGGTCTCCGTCTGGGCGAAGACCCGGCGGGCGCGGCGGCTCAACTCGAGCTGGTGGGGCATGGTGTAGTAGCGGCGCATGGCGCTGGCCGGCCCCTCGCCCAGGTGGGTTAGCGGGTAGAACAGCCAGGGGCGGCCCCAGCGGGCGGCCCACTCCGCGCCGGGCCACAGCAGCGCGTCGTAGGTGACGGTCATGCCGCCGACAACGTCCCAGTCGGGACCGGCGGCGCGGAGAGCGGCGTCGAGGCCCGGCACCCAGGGGGTGAACTGGCCCACGGCGCGGAGGAGGCGCCGCGTGTCAAGGGGCAGGTCGGCCAGCTCAGCCATGAGGCGGCGAATCACGCGGAACGCCAGCCAGGCGGCGGGCAGGTGGCGCAGGGGGAAGCGGCGGATGGTCACGCCGTCGTGGACATCGGTCAGGCGGGGCAGGCGGGCTTTGCCAGGGTCCCAGAAGAGTTGGAAGTCGTCGGCGTCGGTGGTGTAGACCGTGACCGCGTGGCCGTCGGCGGCCAGGCGGCGGTTGATCTCGTGGAGATGCCGTTCGGCGCCGCCCCGCGCGGGCCAGTAGCGCTGGATCAGGTGCAGCACTCTCATAGGCGGCGGGTGATGAACTCCAGGTAGCCCCGCGCCGTGGCCTGGGGCGAGTGCTGCTCGGCGACCCAGGCGGCGGCCGCCTGACCCATGCGTGACCGACGCCCGGCGTCGTCGGCCAGGGTGGACAGGGCCGCCGCGACGGCTTCGGCGGTGGGCGGGGCGGGGGTCTTGACGGCCACGTCGTCAGGCACTTCGCTGAACCAGCCGATATCGGTAATGATGGCCGGTAGGCCCACGCCCAGGGCGCGGAGCAGGCTGCCGGACGTTTCACCCCCACTTGGATAGCGCAGGCTGAGGGCGATGTCGGCGGCGGCCAGGGTCGCGTCAAAGACCTGGAGGGTGGGCGCGTAGCCCGCTAACTCGACGGCGTCCTGGAGGTCGAAGCGGCGGATGAGGGCGGGCAGGTCGAACCAGTCGGCCCGCGCCCCGAGCAGGACGTAGCGGGCGGTCGGGTGGGTCTGGCGGAAGCGGGCGAAGCCTTCCAGGGCGGCGAGCAAGCCCTTCTCTGGCGTCAGGAAGGTGGCGGTGATGACGGTCAGGGGGCGGCCCCGGGCGCGCTCTCGGTCAAGGCGGGCGTAGACCTGGGTGGGGTGGCTGACGGCGGCGACGGGCAGGCTGGGGCGCAGGGCGGCCAGCCGGTCGCGCACGAACTGACTGTGGCACAGCGCGCCCAGGCTGTGGTCCAGGACGCCCTCGATGAGGGGGTAGTCGTAGGCCGGGGCGGGTCGGCGGCCGGCGACCACGTCCCGCGCCAGGCGGATCCCCTCGGCCCCGGCGGCATAGCCCATCTCCCACACGTAGCGCTCGGGCTGGCCGCGCCCTGTCGTCATCTCGCCCAGGAAGTGGTGGATGAACAGGTCGTGGACGACGACGACGCCGGGGTACTCGCGCAGCGTGTCGTAGATGAAGGCGTGGGCGGGGTTGTTGCCCATCTGGTAGACCGTCGCGTCATAAGCGCGGCGGCGGGCGGGGTAGTCGCGGTGGGAGAAGACGGGCAGGCGGAGGACCGCCGGGTCGGTCGGGGTAAAGTCGCCGACGTAGACGTCTACGTCGGCCTCCTGGGCCAGGGCGGGCAGCAGGGCTTCGCTGTAGGCCGAGACGCCGGTAGTCAACGGGCTGAGCGGGCTGAAGAAGGCCAGCCGGGGGCGAGACGTGCCGACATGGACGGCAGGCCCCTCGGCTCGTCGTGGGGCGGTTCCTTCCACCTGGGCCAGGCGGCGGCGCAGGCTGTTCGACTCCCGAGCGGCGGCCAGGATGGCCCCTTCGGCCTCGGCCTGCCGCACCTCGACCGCTCGCTCGCGCTCGTCCAGGTCCAGCCGGGTCAGGTCGCGCTCCCAGCGGGCGGCCTCGATTTCGGCTAAGGCGCTGCGCAGCAGGGCCGTGAGGTGGGCGTTGAACTGGTTCTGCTGCGCGAGGAGGGGGCGGACGTACCAGGTGGTGGACATCCAGTTCCAGGCGCGCCGCAGCCGGACCAGGAGCGGGCCGACGAGGGGGGCGTGGGAGACGAAGGGCTGCTCGCGCACGGTCTGCGCGGCCTCGGCGGCCAGGATGGCGTCGCGCAAGCCGACGGTGGAAGGCGTGGGTAGGACGACCCGCCGCCAGTCGTCGGGGGCCGCGCTGGTTGTAGCCACGCGGTGCAGGCGGTCCAGAGTATCGGCGACGGCCCAGACAGCCCCGGCGCTCAGCGGCTCAGCCTCGCGCTCGGCCAGCAGGGCCGGTAGATGGTCACGGGCGTGGGCGTAGGCGACGGCGAGCGCGTCGGCCTCAGCGGCATCCTGGGCGTAGGCGCGCTGGCGGGCGGCGGTCTGGGCCTCGGCGCGGGCGAAGACGACCAGCAGGTCGTGCAGGCTGTGCTGGCGCAGGGCGGCGGCCAGCCGCTGGCGATGCAGGGCCGCCGGGTCGGTGAGGGGGGCGGGGAGAGGGTTGGACATGGTAGGCTGCGCCGTCACGGGGTGGGCGGGGGTTGGGCGGGCGGTTCGGCAGCGGCGGCTGGTTTCTGGAGGAACAGCAGCACCGACGTGAAGACGACGTCGTCCACCTGGCAGACGATGTGCGGGAAGCGGTCTTCGCCGCCTGCCCGCACATCCTGGGGCGCCTGGAGCAGCGAGGGCGTGATGGTCAGGTCAATGGGTTCGACCAGGCGCAGCCCGCTCGGCTCGACCAGGTAGGTATAGAGTTCGTCGGGCAGGAAGAACTCGGCGTGGGCGACGCCGTTGAGCACCGCTTCCGTGGCGATGACGGCCATCCCGCCGGGCCGCAGCACCCGCCCTATCTCGCGCATGGCCTGGGCCGCCGCGTCATGACCGCCGAAGTGCTCGATGGACGAGAACGAGAAGACCACATCGAAGCAACTGGACGGATAGCGCAGGTGGCAGCCGTCCATGTACTGGGTCACCAGGTGGCACTCGCGATAGGGGAAGGGGGCGTGCTTCTCCGGGTAGACCAGCATGTCGGCCAGGGCGTCCGAGGTCTCGAAGTCGCCCTCGCCGTAGATGTCGGTGGCGATGACCTTGCGGACGTGGTTCGCCAGGTAGTAAATGGGGAACTCGCGGCCCGCGCCGATGCCCAGCGCCAGGGTGTCGGGCGTCAGATAGCCGAAGTGGCGCAGGCCGTGCAGGGCGTGGGCGAACTCCCAGTGCTTGCGGTGGGGCTGGCGGCGGCCAAAGTCCAGGCTCAGGTCGTCCAGGAGGGCCAGGAACGCCTCACTCTCCCAGTCGGGCAGGTCGCACAGCTTGCACCAGCGCGAGGGCTGGTCAGGCAGCGGCACGGTCGGCCTCACGACGACGCCAGAGGCTGTGACCAGGGTCGGTTCTGGTTCTGGCGGAGGTGTCGGCTCCGGCTCCGGCGCGGGTGCGGGCGGCGGGAAGCGGCCCAGCCGACGCAGCCCCCACTCCCAGGCGGCGACGCCACCGGGCACGTGCTGCGCCAGCGCCCAGAGAGACGGGACGAGGCGGCGGCGCACCCCAGTGAGCGGGCCGTCCTCTGGCCCATTAGCCCCAGACGTCATGGGCGATCTCCTCGATAAACTGGCGGTAGGCGGCGACGACGCGGGGCCAGGTGTAGGTGGCCTGGGCGAAGGCCTGGCCCTGCCGGCCCAGTTGGCTCGTCACCTGGGGGTTGGTCGCCAGCAGGTGCAGAATCTCGCTGAACTCGGCGGCATCGTAGTAGTACAGCCCGCCGTTCCCGCGCTGGCACATGCCGCGCACCACGTCGCAGTAGGCCGTGCAGACGACGGGCTTGCCCAGGGTCCAGGCTTCCAGGGCGATCATGGACAGGCTCTCGTAGCGCGAGGGGACGATCATGGCCTGGGCGCCCGCGACCGCGTCGAAGCGTTCGGTGTCGTCCACATAGCCGCCGTAGACCAGCCCCGGCAGGTTGGGCAGGGGCATCTCGCCCTTGCCGACCAGGACCAGGGCCGCCTCGTTGGGGTAGGTCCGCTGGTAGACCTCGTAGAACTGGACCAGTTCGTCGCAGCCCTTGTGGTCGGTGATGCGGCCCAGGTACAGGAAGTAGGGCCGCTCGCCCAGCCCGAGCTTCTGGCGGAAGCGGGCCGCCTCGGGCGCGGGCGGGACGTCCACCCCGACGCCGACGACGGCGTTGGGGATGTAGCCGTTGTTGAGGCGGCGCTGGACGAACTGGCGCTCCTCCTCGGTATTATACAGGATGGCGCGGGGCGCGTGGAAGACGCCTCGATAAAAGTCGAAGTAGAACGGCCCCTCGTTGTGGGTGGTAGGCACCAGGACGGCCTTGTCGCCCACCACCTTAACACCCATCGCGGTGGGGTAGTACAGGTAGGTAAAGAAGATGAAGACGTCGCTCGCCTCGCGCTCCCGCTTGAGGTGGTCAAGCAGGGCCGGGGTGTACGGTCCCTGGGCGCGGACCCAGGCCATCTCCTCGGCCAGGCTATGCGCCTTGTTGTACAGCGTCTCGGAGTACTGGCGGAAGTTGGCCGGGCGCGGCTGGGCCACCGGGAAACGCCGCACGGGCAGGCCGTTGACCTGGCTCAGCCCCGGCGGGTAGTGGTTGGTCCAGGTGTTGTAGTCCTGGGCGCACGTCGTCAGGACCTCGACCTGGTAGTGGGCGGCCAGGCGCTCGGCCACCTGGCGGGCGTGGGACTCGGCGCCGCCCAGGATGTCGTCGCCGTAGCGTTGAATGACCACCGACACTTTCACGGTCATCGCTTCACACTCTCACTCCCACCCGCGCCAGGATGTCTTGCAACTGGGCCTCGACGCGCTCGGCGGCGAAGTCAGCCAGCCGCCGCCGCTGCCCGGCGACCACCCCCCGGCTTAGGACGGCGTCGGTGGCCAGGAGGTGCGCCGCCGCCGCGAGGACCGGGTAGTCAAAGGCGCGGAACAGGACGCCCGCCGTCCCTAAGGTATCCGGCACGGCGGCGGTATGGTAGGCCAGGATGGGCAGGTCAAAGGTCATACTCTCCAGCAGCGGCACGCTGAACCCTTCGTGGCGACTGGCGCACAGGTAGACGTCGGCCGCCGCGTAGAGGGTACACAGGTCGCCTAGGCTGACGCGGTCGGTAAATGTGACATGGCTAGTCAATCCCAGCCGCTCGGCCAGCCGCGCCAGGAAGGTCTGGTAGCGCGGGATCAAGGGGCGGCCCACCAGCCACAGGTGGACGCGGTCGTCTATCGTGGCGCGGTAGGCGGCCAGAATCTTGAGCAGGTCCTCGCACGCCTTGCTCGGCACCAGGCGGCTGACAAAAAGCAGGTTCACGCGGTCTGAGCCGCGTACGCGGTCCAGGAGGGCCGGGTTGAGCGGCGTCTGGCGCAGGCCGTCCAGGTCCAGGAAGATGGGCAGGACGGCGGTCCGCTCGGACGGCACGCCAACACTGACCAACTCGCGGCGGTTGTAGTCCGAGTCGCCCACGCCCAGGTCGCAACCGGCCAGGCGGGGCAGGGCCTCGCGCCCGCGCCGGCAGTCGGCTTCCAGGGCGTCGTCGTAGCCGTGGAAGAACTCCGGCGGCGTGATGTTATGGTAGACCACTATTTTACGGTTAGATGACCGTTCGTACAAAGATAGGTTGGGGCTGTAGATGGAGTAGTGGTAAATCAGGAGGTCGTCGGGCTGGGCCAGGAAGGGCGTGTACTCCTGGTCCAACTGGGCCAGATGCGCCAGCCGGTCCTCGATATACGTGGCGAAGACCCGCGACTCTAGCCCCCACGCCTTCAACCGGCGGTCAATGGCGAAGATGTGGTTGGTGATGGCGTCGCCGTAGCTCAGCCCGGTGGTCATCTGGTGGACACGCATGCAATATTCCCAGCCGATTTTTGACAGAATTAACATAATTCGAGAAATTTACAATCTCTCTCGTGGGTCATTCTGTTCATTCTGCTCATTCTGCCGTTTCTGTCAAGACTGTTGAGCCGGGCAGCGGGACGCCGAGGGCGAGCAGGAGTTTACGCGTCTCGGCGGTGACGCGGTCGGGGGCGAAGTGGGTCAGGCGCTCGCGCCCCCCCGCCACCAGCCGCCCCCGCAGCCCCTCCTCCCCCACCATCAGCCCCACCGTCTCCGCCAGGGTTCCGAAGTCG
>CAZFUK010000037.1:0-17312 GCA_964522005.1 uncultured Anaerolineales bacterium
GGGTAGTCCTGGAGGGCGCCGCCCACCAGGTCCGCCGTTACAGTCAGGGCCACGGTCTCACCGGGGGCGAGGGCGAACTGGGCGGGCTCCACCGTTAGCCGCGTGTCAGGCGAGGGCGGCACGCTGCTCACGCTATACGTCGCCAGGGCGCCGCCCACGTTGGTGGCATGCACAACGCGCCGGGCGCGGCCGACCACCGCTTTGAGGCCGAGGCTGGGGGTGTCAAAGACCAGGCCTGGATCGAGGGCCTGGGCCACGTCCACCCGCCCCGCGCCCCGCGCCAGCACCGAGGCCGGGCCGCCGGCTTCGAGCCGCACCGCGTCCACCTCGGCCGTGGTCATCAGCGCCGACTTGACCTGGGCGGGCGTCAACTGGGGGTAGCGCTGGCGGACCAGGGCGGCGGCCCCGGCCACGTGGGGGGCAGCCATGCTGGTCCCGTCGAGGGCGGCGAACGGCGCGCCGTCCAGGGGGTTGTCGGGCGAGTAGGCCGACAGGATGTTGACTCCCGGCGCGACCACGTCGGGCTTGACCACCGCCGGGTCCCAGTTCGGGCCGCGCCCGCTAAACGCGGCCAGGACATCGGGCGCGGTGGCGGCGGGCCGGCCGGCGGTGAGGGTGGCCGCCGTGCGCGGGTGGGCGGCCAGGTAGTCGCGCAGGGCCAGCCCGGCGCGCTGGTCCACGTGAACGGTGGGGATGACGTGGCTATCGGCCAGCAGGGGCTGGTCCGGCTGGGTGTTAGAGAGGACCATGCCAATCGCCCCGCCGGCCGCGACGTGCTGCGACTTGGCGGCGGGCGGAAGCTGGCCGCGCTTGACGAGGACGATTTTGCCGGTGAAGGCGCCGGCCGGGTAGGGGTTGAGCGCCACGCCGGAGCGATTACCCGTCACGTCGGCCACGCCCTCGGCGCTGACGAAGGGGCCGCTGACGCCCCGCCCAATGGACGCGCCGCTCACCTGGAACGCCCCTCCGCCGTCGGCCGTCAGCCGCACATCCGCCACAAACTCGCGGGGGGTCGTGGTCGCGCCGACGGTGATGACGCCAGGGGTATTACCCGGCGCGCCCAGACTGCCTGGGTCCGGGCCGCGATTGCCGGCCGAGAAGACGACCACGACGCCCGCCGCCACGGCGTTCTCGGCGGCGATAGCGGCCGGAATGCCGGTCGGATCACCCGGCGGCCCGCCCCACGAATTGTTAATCACATCGGCGCCATCCCGCACGGCGTCTTCCAGGGCCGCTGTGAGGTTGGAGACTGAGCCGACCGCATCGCCCTCGCCGTCGGAGAAGAGCGCCTTATAGACCATGAGCCAGGCGCGGGGGGCGACGCCGCTCAGGGTAGCCTCGACGCCGCCGACCGCCGCGCTGACACCGGCGTTGCCGACGGCGATGCCCGCCGTGTGGGAGCCGTGGCCGTCCATGTCGAGCGGGCTAGGGACTTCGTGGGGCGCCAGGGCCGGCGGGGCGTACGAGCGGGCGGCGATGATTTTGCCATTGCAGAACTGGGGCCGCGCCGCGCACTCGCCCTTGGGCCAGGGGCCGCCCGTTGTCGGATAGGTGAACCCGTCGCCGCTGAAGAGCGGGTTGTCGGGGCGGATGCCGGTGTCCACCACGGCGACTTTGACCCCTTCGCCCGCGCGCGCCACGCCGCCCAGCGTTTGCCAGGCGGTCGGCGCGCCGATGAGGGGCAGGCTGGTGTCCAGGTGGACGCGCATCCACCCGTCGGGGTGGACGCGGCGCACGCCCGGCAGGGCGGCCAGGGCCGGGATGTCGTCGGGGGGGAGGGTGAGGGCCAGACCGTTGAAGACGACCTGGTAGACGTGGTCGAGGCGGGCGCGGGGGAAGCGGGCGGCGAGCGCCGCCTGCACCTCGGCCTGCGCCGTCGCCAGACGTCGGGTGTAGTCCGAGGCCGCCGTGCTGCTCAGGTCGAGCTTGCCCGCCGGCTGTTTCGCTGTCGAGAGGTCGGCGGCGAGCGCCCGCGCCAGCGGCGGGTCGGCCAGTTCCACGATGACGTGGACGCGGCCGTCGGGGTCAGCCGCGCGCTTGTCCGCGCGTTCCAGAACCCGCTCCACGCTAGGCGGGGTCACGCCCCGCCGTAGCGGTGTCTCATTTGGCGTTGGGCCGTCAGCCTGCGCGCTCGTCAGGCCTCCCGCCAGCCAGACGACAAGAGCAATGACCGCAAAGCGGACAAGGCTACGGATCATTCAGAGGCTCCTCTCATGCTGCCATGAGGCCCCTGGCAAAGGCTGACGAGCGGGGGACGAGTCGCGCAGCAGACCAGGGCAAGACGGGCGTATTATAGACGCGGCGGCTCAGCTTGTCAACGTTGAGGCGTTAGCGAACGGTGACCGAGAAGTCCGCGCCTTCCCAGCGGTCCTGGTCGGGCCAGTAGAAGGTAAACTCGAGGCGGCTGTCGGGCGCGAGACCCTGGGTGGGCAGGTCGGCCAGGTGGACGCCAATGCTGGTCGGGCGGGTGTCGCTATCCTGGGTCGTCTGCCAGCCGTCACTGGTCCAGTGGACGCGGGCGGGGGCGAGAACCTCCAGGCGCAGCGTCTTGCCAGGCGGCAGGTGGTCAATCGGGTCGTTGAAGCGCCACGTGAAGAATGCAGGGGGCGTCTTGTCTACCAGGTAACGCTGCACCGTCTGAGCGGGGGTATCGAAGACGCGGCCGTCGCGCACCGACCGCCGCAGCTTGATGTACTCGGCGTGCGCCCAGACCAGCGGCATGGCCGAGCCGGAGGGCCGACCGAAGAATAGCTCCTTGTCCGGGATGTCGGGGCCGTCCCAGACCTGCTCGGGCAGCATGCCGCCGTCGTTGGCGAAGGCTTCCATTGCCCGCAGCAGCCGCTCGGCCTCGTCGCGCCGCCCGGCGGCCAGCTCGTAGTGGGCGCGTTCGCCGGTGAGCAGCGGCCACAGCCGGCCACGGCCCGTGCCGTCAAAGGGCGCCCCGTCGTCGTGTTCGCCGTAGCCGTCCTCATTGTAGCGACGCCAGCACGGGCCGTAGGGCGTCTCCACCTTGAGCAGGGTGTCTATCACCTTCACCGTGTTGAGGATGCGCGGGTCGTCAGCGGCGCGCAGGCCAAAGCGCACCAGCGCCAGGGCGTCGGGGCTGACAATGTCCACCGCCGGATGCCAGGTGGCGTCGGGCGGGCGGTTCTTGACGGCGATGGCGCCGCGCCAGGGCGTGCCCTGGTCGGTCGCGGCGGGCGGGGCGAGGCGAACGTAGTAGCCGTCCACACCGACGCGGGCGGCGAGTTCGCTCCCCTCGGCGTAGGTCCAGTGTTCAATGCTCGCGTTCCAGGCATCGGCGGTCTCGCGCAGGTAGACGGCCAGGTCAGGCTGCTCGGCGCGCTCGGCCAGGTCGGCGGCGCTCAGCAGGGCGGCGATTTCGACGGCCAGGGTGAAGGGCGAGTAGCCCCCGTTCTCCTCCCAGCGGTCCTGCCCGGTCACGGGGCCGTTGCGCACGACATAACCCACGGCGCGGTGAACCATGGGCCACAGGCGGGCCAGGTCGTCGGCGTCAATCAGTTTCTCGCGCCAGGCCTGGTCGGTGAGCAGGATGGGGAAGGCCGCCTCGTCGAGCTGAATCCCGCCCCAGTAGGGCGTGCCGTCCAGCCACATGTTCTGCGCCCAGTGGCCGTCCGCTTCCTGGGTACACTGGAGGTAGTGGAGGACGCGGGCGGCCGTGGTGCGCGCGCCGGCCGCCAGGAGGCCGCTGACCGCCTCGACCAGGTCGCGCACCCAGACCAGGTGATAGCCGCCCAGGTCCTCGCCGCCCGTGTTGAAGCCCCACGGCACGGAGAGGCTGGCGATGATACCGCCCGGCAGGTTCTTGGACTCGTGGGTGTGCAAGACCATGGCGCTGATGCGGTACAGGTCGTGCTTGTCGCCGTCGCGGCGGGGCAGGGGCACCAGGGCCGACTGCCAGCCCTGCCAGTCCGCGATGTAGGCCTCCGCCAGGGCGTCGAAGTCATCGTAGAGACAGGCGAGGGCATGGTGGCCGGCCTCCAGCCCGTGGCCGGAGAAAGCCAGCGCGATGAGGAACTCGCCCCCGGTCGCCGCCAGGTCCACCTCCCCCATCACGGCCACGTTGCCGTCCTCGGCCCGCGTGTACTGCCACGTCATCTGGCCGTGCTGCGCCAGGTCCTGCCAGCCGTCGGAGACGCCCACGAAGCCGACCGACATCTTGAGCCAGGGCTTGGAGCAGGCCAGGGCCAGGGCGAAGTGCTCGCGCTCGGCGAAGAGCATCGGCACGCCCTTGGTGTCGCCCACCCAGGCCGTGTTGCCGTAGCCGTGGTTGCCCAGGTGGGGCGCCAGGAGAGCGTAGAGATGGTAATCGTCGAGGGCGCCGACCAGCGGGACAAAGCGCGTGCGTTGTAGGACGACCGGGCGGTCGGGGTGGGTGATAATCTCCTTCTCGATCCGGTAGCGGCCATCCTCGCACGTATTGACCAGCCGATAGGCCGGCGCTCCCTCGACACGGTAGCTCACCGCGTGGTGGGCGTGGCGCTTCTCGTCGGAGAAGTAGCCGCGCCCGTCGGTGACGAGCAGGCCCATGTCGCGCGTACAGGCCAGGTCCACGTGGGGATAGTAGACCTCATCGAACACCCCGTGGCTCAGGGTGAACCAGACGCGGCTGGTCAGGTTGAGGGCGGTCCCGACGCCGACCTTGGCGCTCGACGTCCACTTGGGCGCGCTGCCGGGCCGGCCGGGGGCGTAGGTGGGAGTGGTGTTCATCGCAGAGTGACCCTGTCTGGCGCCGGGAGCGCCGTGGCTGAGGTTAACCTTCCAACTGATGCAGGGCGGCGTGAGCCGCCAGTGGGACGGCGAGGGCCGGCTCGACGCCCTCGATGGCCGCCAGCACCGGGCGCACGACTTCCCCCAGGTCACCATCGGCCAACCGGCGCAGCATATGGTGGGCGGCCTCGCGGCGCCGCACCGACTCACGCTCCTGCACGAGAGCGCGCAGCACGGCGATCAGGCCGTCTCGCCCTAGCGCGGCCAACCCTTCGGCGGCGGTCCAGCGCACCTCGCGGCTCTCGTCCGCAAGCCGCTTGACCAGGGCATCGGCCACCGCCGCATCTCGAATGCGGCCCAACGCTCGCGCCGCTTCCGAGCGGACATAGGGGTTGCGGTCTTCGAGCGCCTGGGTCAAAGCGCCCACGGCCAGCGGGCCGGCGGCGATGAGATCGTTGGCGGCGTGACGGCGCACACGGGGGTCCGTGTTCCCCAGACTGGCAATCAGGCTGGGGATGGTGGAAGGGTCTACGGCCTGGGGTGGGTTCAGATGGGTGGCCAGGTGTTCCTGGTTCATATGACGCATGCCTCCTTGCAATGATAACGCATCCAACCTGCTACATACAACGGAATTGGGCCTCCCCAACGGGAGGCCACCTGACTCCAAGCATAGATTAGGCCAGGACACACAAGGCTAGGACATACAAGGACATACAACAGGACAGGACAGGCGCGGGGCCTGTCCTGTCGCTGACTATTCAGTTGTGCCGCGTAAGGCTTGCGCCTACTTAGCGCTGCTGATCATGGCGGGCAGGCTGTTCGCCTCGTCGCCCATCAGCCGCGCCTCGGTGACCTTGATCTGCGGGTTGCCGTCGCGGAGGGCGCGGAAGGTGACGATCACCAGGGCGCCGTCGCCGTCCACCGCCTTGTCGGGGTTCATCCGTGTCGCCGCGAACTGGAAGGCGCCTGGCTGCGCCGCGTCGGCCTTGTTACTGGCGACGTAGGCGTTCGGCAGGAGCGAACCCGCCGTGCCCTGGCTGCCAGGCTGCGCCGCGTCACTGTCCACGACCTCGACCTTGGTCGGGTCGAACGACAGGCTAACGTCGGCGCCGAACAGACCCTTGGCGCCACGGATCAGGACGGGCACCTTGTACTCCTCGCCCGCCTTCACCACACGCGGGGCGTCCGCGCTCACCCGCGCGACCGCGGGCGCCGCCTTCTGCAACTCGTCCGACTTGGTCCCGGCCGACTTGAACACAAAGCCAGCCGTCTCCTCGTCGTAGCCGAAGTTGGCAGCCACCAGCACCAGGTCTACGATGTCCACCGCGCCGTCATTGTTGATGTCGGCCTTGGCGTCGCTGGGCGGTCGCGAGTTGAAGTTCGACGCGACCAGGACCAGGTCGTAGAGGTCAATCTTGCGGTTGCCGTCGGCGTCACCACCGCGCAGCGTCCCGACTGGCAACTCACGCAGGCCGCCCGGCGGTACGATCACGTTGGGCAGCTTGGCCGTCAGGTACTTCTCCAGGCTGGCCTTCACATCGTAGGTACCCTGCTGCGAGGTGATGGAGTAGGTGCCGGCGTTGTCCGTCACCGTGGTGTTGTTCCCCATCGTGACAGTAACGTCGTCGTGCTCCGCCCGGCCCTGGACGATCAGGCGACCCTGGACCGCGCCCACGCCGGCCGCGCTCTGGATGCTCACCGTCGCACCGACGGTGGTGTCCACTGGCACGGGGTTGACGTTGTTGTCGAGCAACTGGATCGGCGCGTTGAACTGGACCGTCGAGATGCCCTGCTGCAGACCCACCACGGTGAACTTGAAGAGCACGCCCGACCCGCTCATGGGCTGCGAGGGCGCGACCAGGCTCGCCGCGTAGTTGATCAGGTTGGCGGTGACGTTGTTCTCGCCGTAGGTAATCGTCCCGCCGCTGTTCGAAGCCGGCAGGTTGCCCGGCGTCACGTTCACCCCGCCCTGGTTCCCATCGGCGTCCTGGATGGACAGGATGGTGCCGTTGAACTGGAGCTGGATGTCGAGGCCGAACACGTTGCGCACGTTCTCGCCGTAGACGCACATCACCATCGGCTCACCCACCCTCGCCTGCGCGGCGGCCGGCAGGATGCGCAGCGTCGCGCCCGCGTTCGGGTTGGTGGCGCCGGCGACGAACGGACTGTCACAGGTGCCCACCGCGCCCGCCGTGACGGTCACAGTTGGCGTCGGGGTCGGGCCGACGGCGGGTGGCGTCGCGGTCGTGGTCGGCGTCGGTGTCGTGGTCTGGGTCGGCGCGGGCGGTAGGCCGCTCGCCGTCCAGCGGTTCACGTAGATATCGCCCACGTCGGTGCCGGCCTGGACGGGCCCGGG
Organism: uncultured Anaerolineales bacterium; assembly: GCA_964522005.1. Classification (GTDB taxonomy): domain Bacteria; phylum Chloroflexota; class Anaerolineae; order Epilineales; family JAHCIE01; genus JAHCIE01. The sequence continues at coordinate 7,088 of CAZFUK010000037.1, forward strand.
GCCGCCGTCGGTCGGGGTGTACCAGAACTGGACGCGCAGCGTCGACTCGATGTCGTCGTACAGCGAGATCGGTCCACCGAAGTTGTTGTATGGGTTGGTGTCAAGGTTGCGGCTGTCCACCCACGGCGCCCGCAGGTAGCTGGGCGAGGCCTGGTAGTACGGCCCGCCGAGCGGCCACGTGCCGTTGGGGAACGGAACCGGGTCCACGGGCAGCGGTGAGGGCGGCACCGCCGACGGGTTGACGCCGGCCAGGGCTTCCATCGTGCTGATCGTGGCGTTGCAACTGCGGTAGGCCAGGCGACCGATCTTGGTCTGCCAGCTCGACGTCAGCAAGTAGTACTCGCCGGCGGGCAGGCCGAGGTCGGTGTACAGGTCGGGCAGGGTGTTGAACTGCTCCGTCGCCCAGGTCAGCGAGCCGGGCGGCACGGTACGCCCACCGCCCACCGACAGCGCCTCCTGCTCCTTCAACTCACCGAAGAAGCGCGGCTCGCGGGTCTCGGCGTTGATGCGGATGCGGAGGGGCGGACGGTTGCCGACGACCGCTCCGGTGCACTGGGCCTGGAAGTCGGCCGTACGGGCGAACTGCTCAGGCGTGCGAGGGCGGATGTCCTCCAGGATGGTGTGCTCCATGTTCAGCGGGGGCATGACCGACTTGAGGTTGGTGTCCACCCCGAACTGAGCGCCCTGGAAGTAGCCTTGCAGGACGATGGAGTCTTCGTAGTTGACGAAGTCACACGGCTTGGGGGCCGGGGTCTGGATGGTGATGGCCTTGAAGCGGCCCGCGCCGGCCGGGCCGGGCGGGGTCAGGACGGCGGTGACGTTGTACTCGTGGCCGTCCACGAAGAAGCGCTTGAGGTACCACGGCAGACCGGGGGCGAAGGAGTGGGTCGCCGCGCCGTTATCAATGGCGGCGGCGGCCGCGCCCAACGCGCGGCCCAGGACCACGCTCACGCGCTCGCTCTGGGGCTGGCCGGGGATGGGCGCCGAGACGCCCTGAACGTAGACGAACCAGGCCCCGTCGCGGTTCGCGCCGACGTTGCTGCTGCCGACGGGCATGCGCCGCACCGAGTTGCGGTCCACAATCGCCATCTCGCCCCGGCTGAGGGTGATGGTGCGGATGAAGTCGGGGTGCTTCGAGTAGTCGGCGCACTGGTTGCTGTTGGGGTCGTTGGTCGGATGCAGGCCGCCACCCGTGTACCAGATCTGCAGGTCGGCGCGACCAGAGATGTAGTCCACGTTGGTCAGGCGGACCATGTAGTCCAGGAATTGGGCGGACGTGCCGCGCACCAGGTCGAGACCGTCGGTGCGGAAGATGACCATCTCGTCGCCCGACAGAGGCGTCGGGGCGCCGAGCGGCGGCACCGGGTCGAACTGGTCGAGGCGGCCGTTGGCGTTGAAGTCGGCCTGGATGCCGGTCGCGGCGGCCAGGCTCTGCTCGTGCTCGATGTACACCGGCTCGGGCACGCCGTCGAAGTTGACGTCGAAGCTGGTCAGGCCCGCGCCGTGGCTCGCCGTGGCCGGCGCCCAGCCGAGACCGGCGTTGGCCGGCGGCAGCGGCAGGTTGGCGGCGTCGGTGCTGGTCGGGAAGAAGAAGCGCCCGCCCGGCGCGGTCGTCGCCGGCTGGTCCTGGACGTCCAGGAACATGTAGGTGTACTCTTGCATGACGGCCGGGAAGCGATACGTCTCCTGCTCGTCCGCGCCCACGTCAAACGTCACGCCGTAGGCCGGCAGCGTCAGGCCGTTGAAGGCCCGCACGTTGACGTAGTAGGTCCCAGGCAGCAGGTGGACCTGGACGCGCGACAGGAAGCCGAGGCCGGCGGCGTCGTCATTGGAGGCGACCAGACCGGAGGCCACGCCGTTGTCGCAGGCGGAGTACACTTCGAGGACGGTATCAGTGGTGGCTGGGCTACCCGTCGTGTGGATGATCACATCGCGCGGCTCGGTGATGCGGAAGCGGTAGAAGTCGAAGTCGCCCGCTACCGGGATGGCGCCGCTGAAGCTGGCGCGCGGGTTGGTGCCGGCGTCGAAGGCGTTGGCGGTCGAGCAGGTGTTGTTCGACTCGGTCTCGGCGCCGAGGTTCGCCACCGCGCGGGTGCGGAGGATCTTATCCAGGTAGTTAGGCTCGTACCACAGGCGCGGGAAGACCTTCTCGCGCGCGTCGAGGTTGTCGGCGGCGATGAGGCCGTAGAAGCTCGACAGCGGTTCCGTGCCGCTGCGGAACTCCGCCAGGTAGGCCGGGTTCAGCGTCAGGCTGTCCTTCGGCGGGGCCTGGAAGCCGCGCGGGTCGAAGATGCTCAGGTAGTCGGTGTAGGGCAGCACTTCGACCGGGTAGGTCACCACGGTGCCGGCGGTGATGGTCGTCGTGATGAACGCGCGGGTCGGGTCGCCCGGGCCTTCGTCGTCGCGGCCGTAGATCCGGATGCCGTTGGCGTCCTTGTAGATCTTGTTCTCGCCGGCGGGCTGGCCGTCGGGGTCGAACCAGAACTTGGCGCGGTCGCCGACACGGTCGGCGGGGGCCGGGTTGTCGTAGGTCCAGCGGCGGTACTCACCCTCGGGGGCGAGGAAGCTGCTGGTCAGCAGGTAGAGGTCGGGGTTCACGGCGCGCTGGCCGGCCGGCAGCGGCGGCGTGGTCTCCGGGATGTTGGGCAGGATGTAGGCCGTGAACTCGTCGGGCAGCGTCCAGAAGTGCTGGGTGTACCAGAACTCCGTGTCGCCCGTCGTCGTGCCCGGCACCACCGCCTGCGCGTAGCGCTCGGACAGCTCACCCAGGAACTGCGGCTCGCGGTCTTCCTGAACGTAGAAGAACGAGTTGCCGGCCGGGTCGCTGTAGGGGCCGACCGTCACGCCCGGATACGAGCCGGTGTAGGGCGCGGAGGGCGTGGTCGCGCCGGTGGCCGAGCGGACTTCCGCATCCTGGAGGATGGGCGAGACCGGGCCGACCAGCGGCCCTAAGTAGGGTACCTGGCTCTCCACAGTTGAGAATTGGGTGATCTGCTGCACGTCGGCCAGGATGTAGTGCTCCTGGTTGAACGGCGGCAGCGAGGGCAGACGCTCACCGGGCAGATAGCACTGCAAGGTGACCGAGTGCTGGAAGATGAAGATGTCGGGTCCCTTGCAGACAGGTTCGCGGATGGTGATGGAGGTAAACTCCGTCGGGTCCGTCGGCGTCGGGAACTGGGCGCCCGGCACGTAGCCGCAGCCGTTGAGCGTGTTCGAGCGGATGGGCACGCCAGCGCCGCGCGTCGAGATGGCGACGGTGTTGTACTCGCGGCCGTCCACGTAGAACCGCTTCAGCCACCACGGTTCGGTGCTGGCATCGTTGGCGTCAAACGCGGCGGCTTCCATGGCCGTGTGCGTCGCGCCCAGGGCGCGGCCCACGATGACCGTCGCGCTGTTGTCGGGAGCGTCCGACGACTCGAGGTACAGGAACCAGGGGCCGTTGGGGTAGGCGCACAGGTTACCGCCCGCGTTCCCCGCCCCCGTGCCCACGCCGCGAATCACCTGCGGCGCGCCGTTGACGTTGGCGAGCAGGGCATCGCCCTGGCCGAGCGTCACCGTGCCGAGGAAGCGCGGGGCGAAGCTGCCCGTCCAGTAGATATCGAACTGGGCGCCGTTGGGGTTGGTCGTGTTGTTGCGGAGCACCGCCACGTGGTCCAGGAATTGGATGGCGTTGCGGTTCGGCGTGTTGGGGTCGTTGTCGAGCGTCTTGGGGTCGAGACGCAGCACGAGCAGCTCGTCGCCCGACAGGGCCGTGCCGTCGCGGTCGAGCGGGTCGAGCGCGGCGTTGCCGTTGAAGTCGAGGGCGACGCTGCCGTTGAGCGTGTTGAACAGCGACTGCTCGCTCTCGATGAAGGTGATGTCCGGCGACCCGTCAAAGTCGGCGTCGAAGGACGTCAGACCGAACGCCCGCTGCGAGCCGGGCAGGCTGGCCGGGTTGTTCGGGAAGGCGCCGTTGGCGTCCAGGAGTTCGCTGGCGCGCTGGCCGATGGGGAAGATGAACGTCCCCCCGCCGGGCCGGGCGTAGATGGGCAGCGGGCCGGGCCGTCCGTCGGTGCGGAGCGGTTCGTTGCCGATCAGGCCGTAGGTGTACTCCTGCATGATGGCCGGATAGTGGATGTCGGCCGGGGACAGGTCACCCGACGCATCCTGGTCCTTGTCGAGGTGGTCCGGCTCATACCAGTGGCGGCGCCAGACCTTCTCGGCGATGTTGATACCGCTGCCCGTGGCAAACAGGCGGCGGTAGAGGCCGGCGCGCTGGTTCTCGTCCAGCGTGTAGACCTCGGACATAATCGCCGGGTTCCAGGTGATGCTATCGTGGCGCGGGGCCTGCGGGTGCTGCGGGTAGAAGGGGCCTTCCACGTCGGTGTAAGGCTTGTCCTCCACGTAGCCCGGCGCGACGGCGGGCAGCGCCTGGTCAATCACCTCCTGCTTTTCCTCCAACTCCCCGGCGTCCTTACGCGCGGGCAGCGGAGAGGAGGGGCTGAGGAGGGTGCGCGTGATGACGGTGTAGTCACCGGCGCCCTGGTAGAGATAGCCGTAGGTGCGCAGGGAGAGGCCAGTACTCACCGGGCCGGACGTGGCATACGCCGGTGTGGCGGTGGGCGTCCCTGTCAACTGCGGCGCGAGCGCCGACGATGCGCCCTGCGCGCTGGAGAGGGCGACGAACCCAGCCAGGGCGAGCGCTGCCAGCAGGCTCAGGGTCACGAGGGGGATCGCCAAACGACCTCGGGGACGAACCCCAGGGGCGCGTGGCTTAGACTGCAACTGCATACGTAGTACCTCCTTAGCTTTGTAGCATTGGCGGCCGATCCTGGCCATTACTCTCGGCGCCGTTCCATGGGGGGACAACTGGCAGCCTCAGCCAGGGGCCAACACATGACGTGTTGCAGATGGTGCGTTGTGGAAGCTAGCGTCGGAACACAAGGACGATGGGGCCGGCACGTACTGGGTGCCAGCAGACGACGGCGATCTTCGATTGACAGCCTAGGGTTCTAGTCGCGGATGACAGGACCAGGGCACGGGCTGGTGAGGTGCACCAGTTCACCAGGGGCGACCCTGCTCCCTTCTTGCCGGTCATCGTATATAACGGTGAAGGTTCGCGCTCTATTACGTTAGGATTGACGATTCTAGGGGGACTCAGGAACGAGAGGTAAAGGAAATTCACGCATCCTTTGCGTAGAGGGAAGCACAACGAGACCCTAAAGGCCTGCGGGGCCTTTAGGGTCTATGGGGGCCAGGCGAGTCTAGGGCCAGCGGTCTAACTAGGGCTAGCCATCCTCGCGGTTGGGGTTGTCGAGGCGGAAGAAGGTGCTGTCGTTGCCATCCGCCTTGTGCTCCTGGTAGACAAACACCAGTTCCCGCTCGTCAAACGACGCGAACCAGTCGTCCCAGCTAATCTCCTGCAAGCGCCCGCCGCTGTCACCCTCCTGGAACATGAAGCGCAGGACGCCCGGCCGGCCCTCGTGCTCGGTCTCGGGCACTGTGGCGGGCCGACCGCCGCGCTGCTCGGCCCAGGCCTGGATGACCTCGCGCTCGCGCGTGGCGAGGGACTGGCCCGGCCGGTCCTCGTGCTCATCCAGGGTGTGAATCCACTTGGCGTACCTGGTCGTGGTCTTGGACAGTTGGTCCTCGTGCTCCTTGATGAAGCGCGCTTCCTCCGGGGTCACGTTTTTCGCGCCCACCTCGGGCGCGGCCTGCTGTTTCGCCATGTCTGCACCTCACTGGTCGTCAAAGGGTTAAGCTGACTGAAGAGCTAAATTGGCACAGCAATAAGCGTACCTACCCGCCCCCCAACACTGTCACCCTCCGCTAGTAACCACCAAGTAATAGCTAGGCGTACAATGGCGGCAGTTGAAACTTTTAACCCGGTAAACGGTGTTATCCAGTGGTACTTTAACCCCGCCCACGCGGGGACCGGATGGAGGTCGCATGCCCCAGCCCGTCAGCCAGTCCAGGCTACGTCATGGACTGGCGAGTGTTCGCCGATGTGTCTTGCTGCTGCCCCTGCTCGCCCTCAGTCTCTCCGCCTGCGCCGCCCCCAACCTACGCGCTGCCCCGCCCGCGCCACCTCGACTAACGCTCGCTCCCGCCCAGGCTACCCCTCAGCCCACCGCCACCCCGCCCGCCCCGGCCCTGTTTGTGCCCCTGGTCCTCAAGGCGGCCCAGCTTCACTACCAGCTGTTCGCGCCCCTGGCCTTACAGGCGGCGCAGTTGACGGCGCCCGTGGTCCACGAGCCGCCGCCCTTCGATCCGACCCTCACGACGGTCCGCCTCGACCCCTTTGTGCAGGGCTTGCGCGAGCCGACGAGCATGACCGGGGCAGGGGATGGCAGTAGACGCCTTTTTGTGACCGAACAGAAAGGGCGGGTTCGCCTGATTCGGGACGGCGCGTTGGTCTCGGCGGCCTTCCTGGACCTGACCGACATCGTCAAGGCGGAGGAAGCCGAACAGGGCTTGCTCGGCCTGGCCTTTCACCCAGACTTCCCCACCACTGGCCTGTTCTACGTCAGCTATACCGACGGCGACGATGCCCTGGTCGTCGCCCGCTACCATGTGTCGAGCGAGCCGGACGCCGGCGACCCGGCCAGCGCGCTCACCCTGTTGCGCGTGCCTAAGCCGACGGGCTTCCACAACGGTGGGCAGCTCGCCTTTGGCCCGGATGGCTATCTCTACATCAGTGTGGGGGATGGGGGCGAGCAAGGCGACCCGCACAACAACGCGCAGCGGCCGAACCTCTGGCTAGGCAAGCTCCTGCGCATTGACGTGGACCACGGCTCGCCCTACGCGGTCCCGCCCGACAACCCGTTTGTCAACCGCGCCCCCTATCGCCCTGAGATCTGGGCGCTGGGGTTCCGCAACCCGTGGCGCTTCGCCTTCGACGCCAAGACCGGCGACCTCTACATTGGGGATGTGGGCCAGGACACCTACGAGGAGATTAATGTCCAGCCGCATACCTCCCCAGGCGGGGAGAACTACGGCTGGAACGAGATGGAGGGGCTACACTGCTACCAGCCAGGCTGCGACCCAGGCCGCTATGTCGCGCCCGTGGCCGAGTACGAGCACGACGGCCCCTGCAACGCCGTGATCGGCGGGGCCGTCTATCGCGGCACGGCCGAGCGGGGCCTGTGGGGGGGCTACTTCTTTGCCGACGCCTGCTCCGGCCGGCTCTGGTCGCTGACGCGGGACCAGAACGGAGCCTGGACGAAGACGGTGCTGCTCCAACAGAGTACGGTCATCAGTGCGTTTGGGACCGATGACGAGGGCGAGGTCTACGTCGTGGGCCTGAACGCGGGGCAACTCTACCGCCTCGTCGCCGTGCCTCGCTGAGACCACGCCCTCCAGAGCCAGGTCAGGCCGGCGAGGGCGGCGGTCAGCAGCGAGAGGCGTTGGTCGGGGGTCGGCCAGCCGCCCAGGTTGAGGCGGAAGCCATCAGCGGCGGCGCGCAGCAGAGGGTAGACGGCCAGGGTGAAGAGGGCGAGGCGTCCGGGCCGGCCGCGCCCGTCGCGACGCCAGACCAGCCAGCCGAACAAGGCCAGGCAGAGCAGCCCCTCCCAGATTTCGACCGGGTAGCGGGGCACGCTCGCGCCGGGCAACACCAGGCCCAGCGGCGGGTCGGCCTGGGCGCCGCCGCAGTCGCCGCGCACGATGCAGGCCAGCCGGTAGGCGGCGACGCCGAGCAGGGCGGCGGGCGCGACAGGGTCAAGCAGGCGGGCGAGGGGTACGCCCTGTCGCTTGCTGAACAGGAAGGCCGCCAGCAGCACGCCGACCAGGCCACCGTAAAACGACAGGCCCGTAGTCACATAGAACAGGTCCAGGGGATAGCGGAGGTAGAGCGGCCAGTTGGGCAGCGCGAAGCCCAGCCGACCGCCGACCAGCGCGCCCAGGCCCAGCCACGTCGTCAGGCTGCCGACATCGAAACCCGGTTCTGACGCCTCCGCCTCGCTGTCGAGGAACCAGACGGCGACGCCATACGCGGCCAGCAGCGTGAGGAGATGAGCCGCCGCGCCCAGACGGTCGAGCAGGCTCTGGAGCAGGGACATCCTTTGCCCTCGCTACCGCAGGAGTTCTTCCACCTGGGCCGCCACCTGGCCCGCGCTCAGCGCGCCGACGCGGCGGCCCACGATGCGGCCCTCGCGGTCAATGAAGACGGTGGTGGGCAGGCTGGTCGCCCCGAACATCGTCGCGACGTCGTTGCCGGCGTCCAGCACGTTCGGATAGGATACCCCTGACTCCAGCAGAAACGCCTGGGCCTTGTCGGTCCGGTCGGACGTGGCGACGCCGACGAACACGACGCCGCGCTCGCGGTAGGTCTGCCAGACCCGCTCGAACTCGGGCATCTCCGCGCGGCACGGCGGACACCACGACGCCCAGAAGTTGAGGACGACGGGCCGGCCCTTGAGATCGGACAGGCGCAGCGGCCCGCCGGCCAGGCCGGGCGCGGTGAAGTCGGGCGCGGGGCGCGTCCGCTCGACGCCGGGCACGGCGATGGACAACCCCGTCAGCGACAGGAGCAGGTAGGCCAGCGGGGCCAGGGCCAGCAGCGCGACGGCGGCGACCAGGAGGCGCGAGGTCGGGCGGACAGTCGGGGACACAGGGCCTCACAGTCCCAGCGAGCGGCCGATAATCTCGCGCATAATCTCCGAACTGCCAGCCCAGATGCGGTGGACGCGGGCGCTGGCGAATAGCCGCGTGATGGGGTACTCCAGCATGAAGCCGTAGCCCCCGTGAAGCTGGACGCACTGGTCGGCCACGCGGCCCAGCAGTTCCGTGGTGTAGAGCTTGGCCTCGGCGGCAATCTCCGCCGTCAGGTGGCCCGCGTTGTGGTCCATCACGCAGCGGTCCACAAAGACCTGGCCGATGTCAATCTCGGTCTTCATATCGGCCAGGCGGAAGCGGTTGTACTGGAAGCTGCCAATGCGCTGGCCGAAGGCGGTGCGCTCTTTGACATAACCGAGCGTCATGTCGAAGGCGGCGCGGGCCATGGCGATGGAGGTGCAGGCTTCAATCAGCCGCTCGTCGGCCAGCAGTTGCATCAGGTAGTGGAAGCCCTTGGCCGGGTCGCCCAGGACGTTCTCAGGGCGCACGCGCACGTCGGTGAAGAATAGCTCGGCGGTGTCCATCGCGCGGTGGCCGAGCTTGTCCAGCTTGCGGCCCCGCTCGAAGCCGGGCATGCCGGTCTCAACCAGGAACAGCCCAATCTGGCGCGGGTTGGCCGGGTTGGTCTTGGCGGCCACGATGACCAGGTCGGCGTTGACTCCGTTCGAGATGAAGGTCTTGGCGCCGTTGAGCACCCAGGCCCCGTCCCTCGGCTCGGCGCGCGTCTTCATGCCCGCCAGGTCGCTGCCCGCGCCCGGCTCGGTCATGGCGATGGCGAGAATCGTCTCGCCGGACACCGCGCCCGTCAGGAAGCGCCGCTTCTGGTCCGGTGTGCCGAAGTGGTCCAGGTAGGGCGCGACGACGGTGCTGTGCAGGCCGAGGGCCAGCCCGCCCTCGTTGACCGCCGCCAATTCCTCCGCGATGATCTGGTCATAGCGGAAGTCGCGCACGCCCACGCCGCCGTACTCCTCGTCAGCCCAGGTGACCAGGAAGCCGCCCTGCCCCGCCTTGCGCCAGACCGCCCTGGGCACCAGCCCCGCCTTCTCCCACGCTTCGCTGTGCGGCACGACCTCCCGTGTCAGAAACTCGCGGAACGCCTCGCGGAACAGCCCGTGCTCGCTCTCAAAGTGCAGCCGCTCCATACATAACTCCTTTGGACGCCCATCTAGACCTGACAGGTTTTCAAAACCTGTCAGGTCTGCGCCATTACCGAACCCCCAACAGAACCTCCACCGTCAACTGGTCCAGCCGCTCGTAGGGGAGGCCGCGCCGCCCGAGGGCCGGGCGGTCGAACTGTCGCGCCTTGAGGGCGTCGGCCGTGGCGCGGCTGTAGCGGCCCGGCAGCGCCGCTAGGTCCGGCTCGGCCTGGCCGATCTCGGCCAGCAGGCCCTGAATCTCGGCGTCGGCGATAAAGCGCGCCGCCTTCTCCTTGAGAATGAGATAGGTCCGCATGCAGCCACGGGCGAAGGCCTTGACGTCCTCCAGGTCGGCGGTGCGGTAGGCGTGGGCGTCGAAGTGGCGGTTGCCCGCGTACCCTACGTCCTCCAGGAACTTGACCAGGAAGAAGCTCTGCTTGAGGTTGTGCGAGCCGAAGCGGAAGTCCTGGTCGTAGCGGGCGAAGTTCTGGTCG
>CAZFUK010000038.1:0-17249 GCA_964522005.1 uncultured Anaerolineales bacterium
GCAGGAACCAGGTGCCGCCTCGGAAGACGGCGGGCTTGGCCGAGGGGCGCGGGGTAGGGCTGGGTGTCGGCGTGGGCGTGGGGAAGCGCAGGACGACAATGACCGGGCCGGTCGTGGAGTTATTGGCGGTGTTGGGGTCGGGTTCGGTGGCCCTGGCCGTCACCTGGTTGTTGAAGGTTCCCTCCTGGCCAGGGGAGGTGATCAGGTTGACGGTGGCGCGGGCGCCGGGGGCGAGGTTGCCCAGGTTGCACGTCATGCTCTGGCTGAGCGGCGAGCCGCTGCAACTCCCCTGACTGGCCGAGACCGACTGGAACACAAGGGCGGCGGGCAGCGTGTCGGTAAGGGCCACGGCGGTGGCCAGGGAGGGGCCGGTGTTGGTGACGACCAGGGTCATGGTCAGGGCGCCGAACTTGATGACCGGCTGAGGGCTAAAGCTCTGGCTCACCACCAGGTCGGCGCGGCTGATCAGCGTCGCCGTGTCGGTGGCGCGGTTATCGGCGCCGGCGATCTCGACCATGCCGGGCGGAGCCGCGACCGACGCCGTGTTGTTCACCCCGCCGCGCACCTCTGGCCGGGGCAGCGTGGTGACGGTGAAGACGGCGGAGCCACCGGCGAGCAAGGACACGGGCGCGTTGAGGTCGCCGGTCCCGGCGGGGGGCACGGGGCAGGCCGAGCCGGGCGAGACGGCGCAGCTCCAGGCGGCGTTGGTCAGGGCCGACGGGAAGGTGTCGCTGACGACCGCGCCGTTGACGGTGTTCGGCCCCTGGTTGGTGACGGTGATGAGGTAGGTCAGCGTCGCGCCTGCCACCGTCTCGCCCAGGTGGGTCTTGGACAGCTTGAGGTTGGCGCCCCTGGCGTACAGCGTCGTCGTCTGCCAGCCGGTCGGCGCGCTCTGGTTGCCCGCCAGGTCCGTGGCCCGCGCCCGCCACTGGTAGACCGTGCCGTTCTCCAGGGGGCGCGACCAGCTCATGCGCCAGGTCTGGAGGCCACCACCGTCCGGCGTGGACAGGACCGTGACTGCCTGCCAGGGCGCGAGGGACGGGTTGTCGCCCTGCTTCACGATCTGGACTTCGACCACCTTGACCGGCTTACCGACCGGGGCGGGGTCGCGCGTCGTGCCGTCCACGGTGACCGGGTCGGCGCCGACGAGGGCAGGCAGGCTGAAGGTGACGGTCGGGGGCGTGCTGTCCACGATGTAGTTGAACGAGCGCGCGGAACCCAGGTTGCCTCGGATGTCGGTGGCGCGCGCTTCGAGGGTGAAGCTGGGGCTGTTGGGGACATTCACCTGGGCCGTCCAGGCGGAGCCGCCCGTCGCCGGTTGCCACGTTCCCCCAGCCGGCCGCACCTCCACCGTGCCCAGGCCCGCGCCGCCGCCGTCGTTGGCCGTGCCGTAGAACGACACCGCCGCGCCGGTCGGGACCGTCTCGCCGGCGTTGAACGCCTCGACCGTCGGTCCCTGGCCGTCCACGGTGTGGGACAGGCTGCCCTGGCCGGGGGTGGTGCCGGGCAGGCTGACGGTTGTGGTGACCGAGGCCAACGCGCTCAGGGTCGGCGCGCCCGCCAACTGGCCGGTGACGGTCAGGCTGCGCGTCTCGTCGGCGGCCAGGCTGAACGGCGCCAGGGTCCACGTGGTCCCGCCAGGCGGGCAGGTCCCACACGTCGCGCCCGCCACGGCGGTGTAGCCCAGGCCAGGCGTCGTGCTGACGCTGAGGGTCAGGCCGCTCACGGTCTGCGCCTGGCGGTTGTGCAGGCTGACGACGTAGTCGAGGCTCTGGCCCGGCCCCCACGCGCCGTTACTGGCCTGCGGGCTGGTCAGCGTCAGGTCAACCCGCGCCGCCCCCGGCTGGCCGGCGTTGACGACGGCCGTGCTGCACGGCGCGCTCCAACTGTAGGACGCGGTCCAGGGGCCGGGCAGCGGGTTGTTGGTCGGGAAGACGCTCCACACCGCCCCGTCGTCCTTGACCGCGAAGGCCAGCAGGCGGACCGCGCCCACGCTCGCCAGGGTCCAGGGCAGGCGGATCTCGGTCCCGCCGCTCTCGCCCTGGGCGAACACCAGCCCGCTCTGCTCGGTCCACGCGCCGCCTGTGAAGCGGTACAGCTTGCCTTCGGTGGGCGAGTTGATGAAGACGGCGTAGGTCGCGTCGAAGGGGAGGCCGGCCACGCCGGGCTGCCCGACGAGGGCGTTACTGCCGCCCGCGCTCGTGCCGATGTAGGCCCACAGTCCGCCGTCCAGCGTCCACCACGCGCCCTGCCAGCCGAGGTACAGGTCCGTAGCGCTCCACGTCGCGTAGAGCGACTGCTTCTGGGTCGGCCGCGCGTCGTCGCCCAGCCACTCGCGGTCGGCGCGCCACTCACCGTGGAGCCGGTCGAGCAGGCCGTCCACCGTAATGGTCTGGCCTCGGTCGGGGCAGATCGCCGCGTCGGTGACGCGGGCGACGTGCCACGGGCCATACGTGCGGTCCACGCGGTTGCCCGCTGCGTCGCGGGCGGCGACGTGGGCGTACCACTCGCCCGGCTGGTTGAGCGGCTGGCCGAAGCTGGTGCCGGTCCTGGGTGTCGAGGCGGTGGTGGTCGGCGACTGGTCTATGTCGACCAGGACGGTCACCGCGCCGCCGCTGTCGGTGGGGGTAGACCAGGTCACGGTCAGTGTCTGGCCCAGATCGTCCAGGTGGCTCTCAATGGGCAGGTTGAACGTCACCGGCTCCAGGCCGACGGGCGGGTTGTTGTCCACCGTCAGACGCAGCGACTGGACCGAGGAGACGTTGCCCGCGCGGTCGCGGGCGCGCACGCGCACCGGGTAGCTCGCGCCCTTGTCGCCGGTCGGCGCGGTCCAACTGAGGGACCAGTTCGCCCCGCTGACCTGGGCGGTCAGCCATTGGTAGCCGCCGTCGAAGCTGACCTCGACCACGTCTACCCCGCTGCCGCTATTGCTCACCGTGCCCGTCAGCGTCGCGTCCTTCGTCACATAGCCATACGGCGGCGCGGTGACGGTCGGCGGCGCGGTGTCGAGGTTGACGGTGATGCTCGTCGGGCCGCCCGCGCCACCCGCGTTGCTGGCCGTGGCGACCAGGGTGTTGGGGCCGGGCGTCAGGGGCACGTTGACCGACCACGCCGTCTGCTGGGCGAAGGGGTCGTCCAGCGTGGCGGCGTAGCTCAGCCCGCCCACCTGGACCACGACCCCGCCCGCGCCGTTGACGCTGTCGAACAGGGCGTAGCCGTAGACGGCGGCGTTGGCCTGGCCGGTCCAGGCGCCGTCGAGGGGGCTGGCGAAGGTGGCGACATGGGTCACCGCGTCGGCCTTATCCGAGCCGGCCTCTTGCTTCGCGGCCAGCCCGGTGATGGTCAGGCTGCCTGTGCCACTGCGGCCCTCGTTGCCGGCCCGGTCGCGGGCCACGGCGATGATGCTGTGCGGGCCGGGCGGCAGGGCGACGACGGCGTGGAAGCGGCGCGGCTGGCCGGGCGTCCAGCCCTGACCCACCCAGTCGGCGGCCCGCGTGACGCCGTCCACCAGGAAGAACACGGTCTCGGCGGTGCGCGGTCCCTGGAAGCTCTGGACCTCGCCCACCAACTCGTAGGCCGCCGCGCGGACGGCGGGGCCGCCCGTGGGCTGCACCAGGCTCACCACCGGGCTGTCGCCGTCGGCGTAGAACGCGCCGTCATACATCTGGACCGGGTTGGTCTCGACGTTCCCCAGGCGGTCCGTGCCGCGCGTGTAGAGGCGGTAGAGGCCCGTCCCACCCACGGGCAGGCTGCCCGTCCAGGTGCGCGCCACGTCCGTCGCCTGACCCTGGAGGGTCATCGTCCGCCACGTCGTCGGCAGGGTCGCCGTGATGGGCTGCGTGGCGTCCACCAGCGGCCCGGCCAGCCCGGCTTCGACCGTCTGCGGCCCAACGTTACCGACGGCGCACGACGTGCCCTGGGCGCCGAACAGGAGCAGGATGGGCGGCGCGACGAGTTCCTGGTAGCCCATGTCGGCCCGACTGCCGCCCCCCGGCGGAGCCGCGACCCCAGGGTCGGCGGCGTCCACGGCGGGCGAGGCGGCGGTCAGGTGGAACGTACCGCCCTGGAACAGCGGGTCGAGGTTGAAGCGGTCGTTGCGCCCGCCGAGCACACCGGTGAAGTTCGTCGTGTTGTTAAACAGGTTGTACTCGCTGTAGACCTGGCCGCCGCTCACGCTCGCCACGCCGGTCGGCTGACCGGACACGATGTTGTTGCGCAGCGTCAGCCACGTCACCAGGCCCGTCGCGCCCGTGCTCCGGACACCCGCTGTGGTGTTGTGGACGACGGTGTTGAACAGCGCCGCCCCGCTGGCGCCGCCGCTCAGGTCCAACCCGACCGGGTTGCCCCGCACCAGGTTGCGCGAGATGTCAATCGTATTGGCCGAGTTGAGCAGGCGCACGCCCGCGCCGCCCGTGCCCGCGCCGGTGACTGTAAAGCCGCTGAGGCCGGCGCGCACGACGCCGTCGAAGGTCACGGCGCTGCCCTGCCCGCCCGCGTCGAGGGTTGTGACGTCCGCGCCGCTGCCGACGAGGCGGGTGTAGCTGGGGATGCTCACGCGCTCCTGCCAGGCCCCTGTGTCCACGCCGACGCTGAAGCCGCTCTCGCACAGCCCGGCCGTCACCGTGCCGCAGGCCAGGGCCGAGGCGGCGCGACCGGCCGCGTCCAGGGCGGCCTGAACTGTATTGAAGGCGTCCACGCCCCACTCTAGCCCGTCGTTGAGACAGGTCGAGCAGTAGCTGTGGCTCGCGTAGAACGCCGCTTGGCCCGCCTCCGCGTAGCCGATGTCCACGCGGCTGTCCGCGCCCGGCGGGGTCGGGTCGTTGGGCGCGCCGGCGTTGATGACCGGCGAGCCGGGCAGCGGGCGGTAGTCCTGGTCGGCCGGGTTGGTGAACAGCGGGTCGAGGGTGATCTCGCCCGAGCCGAAGGCGGCCTGGGGCGCGCCGTTGTCAATCTGGACATCGCCGCCGCTGTTGAGCCAGTAGTCGTTGTACTGCGGTAGAATCGTCGCCGCGCACGACTGGTAGCTCAGGGCGGGGGCGGTGTGGAAGGCGAAAATCGTGTTGCGCACGTCCACCGGCGCGCAATTCGTGGCCTGGACGCCGCGCCCGTTGCTGACCAGGGTGTTGTTGACAATCTCCACCCGCGTGGCCGAGCCGTCGAGGCTCACGGCGGTCCCCGTCGTGTTGCGGAGGATGGCGCGGGTCAGCTTGACCGCCTGCGCCCCGTCTTCCAGGCGCAGCCCGGTCAGGCTCGTCCCGCCGCCGTCCAGGGTCACGCGGCCCAGCGTGGCGCGGGTCAGGCCCTCGCCCAGGACCAGCGCGCGCGGTGTCGCCCCGACCGGCGGTTGGATGATGGACAGGTCCGCGCCGGAGCCGATGACCTGGACACCGCTGGCGAGATAGAAGGCCTCGGGGTAGCGGCCGGGGCCGAGCAGCACGCGGTTCGCGCCGCTGTTGACCGCCGCCTGGATGCTGGCGAAGGCCGTCGCGCCCCAGACCAGCCCGTCGTTGGCGCACGTCACGCAGTAGCCCGGCGAGACGTAGGCGTCCGGCTGCGGCGGTCGGTAGCCCGCCGTCAGCGTCGAGGTCGGCTGGACGCGGTACACATCGTTCGCCTCGTCCACGAACTGCGCGCTGGCCGAACTGACCGTGCTGTTGAACGTCCCCGCGCCGACGGCGGCCGTGGGGCTCCACTGGCCGTTGCCCACCCAGGCCACACGGGTACGGCGGATGTAGAAGTCGTCACTCTGACCGCCCAGGCTGAGCCACACGCTGCTGGCGTCGGTCGCGGGCTGGACAAAGGCGGTATCGGTCAGGCTCAGCTTCTCGGCTGGCGTGCCGCCCACGTCGCCGTAGCGCAGCACGGCGGCTGAGTTGTTGCCGACCTGGGCGTAAAGCTTGTTGCCGACCGCCGCCAGCCCACCGCCGGGGCCGATGAGCAGCGGCGCGTCGTCGTCACCCGGCGTGAGGGCCGAGTTGTCGCCCAGCGCCTCCCATGCGTCGTCGGCCAGGCGGTAGCGCATCAGGCGGTAGCTGTTGCCCGCGCTGGTGGCATACAGGTAGGCGTTGCCGTCCCAGGCCAGCCCAGCGCCGGCATACGTGCCGAAGGGCGGGTCGGCCAGCCGCGTGAAGGTCGTCCCGCTGTCGGTGGAGCGGTAGAGCCGCGACGATGCCCCGCCGGTCAGGACGAACAGGCCGTTCGCGCCGGCCCAGGCCAGGGCGCTGCCCGTCGCCTGCGGCAACTGCATCGGTAACTGGGTCCAGGTGTCGGAGCCGCTGCTGTAGCGGTAGACGCTGCCCCAGCCGTCCAGGGCGTAGAACCCTCCCGTCCCATCCCCGACCAGGGCCAGCCCGGCCGGGCCGATAACGCCCACATTGGGCAGCCGACCCTTCCAGAGCCACCCGCCATTCGCTGTATTGTAGCGGAAGAAGAAGTGGCTCAGGTCCCAGCCGTCCGCCGCCGGGTAGTAGACGTTGAGCCGGCCGGCGAAGCCCAGGCCCAGGGCGAGGAGGGCGCCGCCTGGATCGAAGGCCAGGGCGTAGAGCTTCGGACTGCTCGCGGCGTTGTTCTCATTCGGCACGTCGAGGCCGGTCCACTGGCTTCCATCCCAGCGCGCCAGGTGGTCGCCCAGGGGGCTGGCGAGGTCCCCCAGGAGGATGAAGTCACCACCGGCGTACACGCGCCCGCTCCCATCGGCGGCCAGTGCGCGCACGGTCGACTCCAACCCGCTGCCCAGGGCGGTCCACCCTCCGTCCCAGCGGGCGACGCGGTTGACCACTGTGCTCTCGTTGGCGCGCAGGAAGTCGCCGCCCGCGTAGACCGCGCCGCCCGTGTACTCCAGCGCGCGGACCGTGCCGTTGAGACCCCGCCCCAGGTTCTGCCAGGCCGAGCCGTCCCAGCGGGCGATGTTCTTCTGCGCCGACGAGCGGAGCCGCACGCGGAGCGAGGACAGTTCGTCGTTGAGGTTGGTGGTCAGGCCCAGGTCGCGGTTGCTGCGCGTCAGGGTAGCGCTATCATTACTGAAGTTGACGTCCTTGTACAGCACGGCCTCAACCATGCCGCCCAGCAGGACGGACGAGATTCCGTCGTCGGCGCCGGGGAAGGCGTCCAGGTTGGCATAGTCTCCGATGTTGACCACCCAGCAGCCGGCCGTCACGTCCTCGCTGTTGTAGTTCTTGTGGACATACAGCCCGACCTGGTACTCGTTGGGGCGGCAGTTGTCGCGGGAAGGCCGCACGATGATACCACCGGATGGTACCGCCGCCGCGTTGTACGTGGGTACGTCGCCTGCCGCGTAGACCTCCGACCCGCTGCCGGGGGTCACGGCCTGCACCGAGCCGGCCACGCCCTGCCCCAGCGGCGACCAGGACCCGGAGGTAGGCGTCCAGACGGCGACGTGGTACAGCCCAGGGACCGGCGACTTCAGCTCCACCCGCAGCGACGAGACTTTACCGCGTAGGTCATCTTGCAGGCGCGCGTTGTCGCTATTGTAGGTCCGATTCGCGCCGCCGAAGGTCTCGTTCTCATAGAGCGTGACACGCACCAGCCCACCGACGCGGATCGAGGACACGGCGTCATCGTCCATGGCGAGCTGGCCCATATTGCTGTACGAGCCGATGTCGACCACGGTGCAGATGTCGTCGCCCAGGCCGTAGTCGGGGTCGGCGAACAGCGCCACCTGGTTCGGCCCGGCGTCGCACCACGAGAAGCCAGCGTTGACGAACGGCCCCCAGCTGTCCGGAGTCCAGCCGGGCGGGTCGTAGGCATCGTCCTGACCGCCCTCGTCGGTGAAGTCACCGCCCAGCGTCAGCGAGCCGTCCGGCCGCACGGCGATGCTGTTGACGGCGCCGTTGAGACCATTGCCCAGCAGGGTCCAATCGTCAAGGGCGCGGTTCCAGCGGGCGACATGGTTCAGAATCACGCCGCCGGACCCGCTCTGGTCGAACGCGCCGCCGATGTAGACATCGTCGGTGGCCGTGACGGCGATGGCGCGGACCTCGCCGTTGACGCCACCCGCCACCGCCGCCCATTGGCCGCTCGCCGCGTTCCACCAGGCGATGCGGGCGATGGGCTGGCCGTTGAACTGGGTGAAGTCGCCGCCGACGAAGACGTTGCCCTGCGAGTCGGTCGCCACTGCCCGCACGGTGCCGTTGGTCTGGATGGACCTGTCTGGGGCCTGGGCCAGGACGTAGACCTCGGAGCCACCACCCCCGTCGCCGATGGCCGTCAGCGGGCCAATGCTAGTCGGGAGGGGCAGGCCGTGGCCCTGCCAGCCCACGCCCGCGAAGGCCGGGTCGAAGCGCCGCACCTGGCGGTCGCCCCCGCCGGCCAGCGAGAACAGGCGGGTCCCGACGGCGGCCAGGCTGCCGCCGTTGACGGCCGACCGAGGCAGGTTGGGGACCGTCCCCGCCGTCGTCCAGGTCTTGTCGTAGGCCGGGTCGGGCGCGCCGGTGACCTCGATGTACTCGCCGCTGCTCGTCTCGCCCGCGATGGTGGTGCGGGTGACACTCAGCGTGCTGTCGCGGTTCATGCTGATCGCGTGGCTGCTGAAGCTGTGCAGCACGGCGTGGTCGAGGACCATCTTGAGGGCCGGCGTCGCCGCGCCGCCGAGGCCGGCGTTGTTCAGCGTCAGCAGGGTGGCGGCGCCGCGTAGCGTCAGCCCGGTCAGCCGCACCCCCGTGGCGCTGCTGATGCTCACGCCGCCGTTGACGAAGACGGCGTCGGGGTTGACGCCCTGGACGGTCAGGCCGTTCTTACCGCTGACGGTAAAGCCTGCGTAGACGCCCGGCTTGACGATGACGGTATCGCCCGCCGCCGCCGCGTCCACCGCTGCCTGGATCGTCGTGTAGGGGCCGCCGTCGTCGTCCACGGTCAGGACGGAGGACGAAAGACGGAGGACGGACGCTTCAGACCCTGCTCCGGCCTGCTTCTCCTCGTCCGTATTCCGTATTCCCTCCTCCGTCGTCCGTCGTCCGTCCTCCGTCCGCGCCAGAGGGAGGGCGGCGGGCGAGACGTGGGGCGCGCCGCCGAAGTCGAGCTTCGACGGGAGCGCCGTGCCGGCCGAGGGCAGGAGCAGCAGGTCCGACGAGCGGTCGCAGTTCAGGTCGCCGCCGGCCGCGAAGGGGACGGAGGCCGCGTCCGCCACGCCGGTCAGGGTAGCGGCGATGGACGGCGGGTTGGGGAGGCTCGCCGCGCCATAGACCAGGTAGGCGTTGCCGTTGGCGGCGCCCAGCAGAATGTCGGCCTTGCCGTCGGCGTTGACGTCGCCCGGCGCGGCCAGGAAGCCCGACGCCGGCACGGCGTAGCCACTAAAGGCTACCACGCCGCCCTGGCCCAGGCGCAGCTTGGGCGCCGGCCCGTCGCTGTGGATGAAGTCGGCCTTGCCGTCGCCGTCCACGTCGCCCAGCGCGGCCACGCGCGGCGCCGCGTCGGCGCTGGTATAGGTCGCCGCCGCGCCCGCCAGGGCCAGGGTCTGCCTGGCCCGCGCCGTCCAGGCCGCCGAGCCGTGGAACAGGTAGACCTTGCCCGTGTCGGTGACGGTGAAGTCGGCCCGTCCGTCGCCGTCCACGTCGCCCACGCCGGCCGCCGTCTGGCCCGCGCCGAGGGGCAGCCGCGCCGCGTACTCGGTCAGGGTGTCTATCATGCTCGACGTCGGCCAGGGGTTGGCGTGGCCCAGGACGAGGTAGACATAGCCTGTGTCGCCCACCAGGAGGTCGTCAAAGCCGTCGCCGTTGACATCGCCGGCCGAGGCCACCAGGCGCAGGCCCGGCAGGCCGAGCACAGCGCGGCGGGCGGGGTCCGGGCCGGTCAGGGCTACGTCGCGGCCATACGAGCCGCCGTTGCCCAGGACGAGGAAGGCGCGGCCATTGGCGCTGTCGCCGATGAGGAAGTCGCTGAAGCCGTCGCCGTTGACATCGCCGGCCGGGCTGACGAGGCTCCCGACGCCCGCGCCGGCTGCCCCGACAAACGACGAGGGGCTGCTCTGGAGAAGTTCGGTAGTGGGCGGCGCGGCCCAGTCGCCGCCGCGCCCGTAGACCACGACGACCTTGCCCTTGCCGCCCTCGGCCGCCGGCAGGCCCACCGCCAGGTCGGCCTTGCCGTCGCCGTCCAGGTCGCCTAGCCAGGCCAGCCGCAGCCCGGCGTCGTCATCCTTGACCGTATCGGGCTGGAGCCATACCGTTGCCTTGCCCAGGGCGTCCACCGTGCCGCTCAGGTCGGCGGGCCGGCTGGGCAGCGGGGCGTTGCCCGCGTCGTTGACGCGGCCGCTCAGGCTCAGGGGTTGGTTCGCGCGCACGTCGGGGGTCTGGGTGTAGAGCGTGGTGTTCAGGGTATCGCTGGGCGGCAGCATGTCCACCACGACGGTACGGGCGACGGGCGTGCTCGCGTTGCCGGCGCGGTCCACGGACCGAATGGTCACGCTGTGCGTGCCCTGGGCGAGGGCGGCGCCGGGTAACTGCCAGGTGTACGTCCAACTGCCGCCGCTCACAGTCGCCGCGCGCCAGGGCCGTCGGTCGATGCTGACCTGGACCTGGTCCACGCCAGATAGGCTGTCGGCTGCCGTCCCCGACAGAGTGAGGCGGCGGCTCGCGTCGGGCTTGACGCAGACGGCGCCCACGGGGGCAGCGCAGGTCAGTCCGCTCAGGCCGGCCGTCAGGTTGACCGTCGGCGGCGTGTTATCCACCGTGACCTGGACCTGCCCCTGGCCGGTGCGGCCCACGTAGTCGGTGGCGCGGGCGCGCAGGGTGTAGACGCCGTCGGCGGGCAGACGCCAGGTGTAGGCCCAGGCGGCCGTGCCGTTGGCGGGTTGGAAGCCGCCGCCCGTATCCACCTCGACTTTCGTCACCCACGACGTCGGGTCGCTGGCCGTACCGCCCACGACGTAGTCCGCCCCGCGCAGGAAGGCGTTGTTGAGGGGCGCCAGGAAGTTCGCCGTCGGGTTGTCGGCGTCAATCGCCACGGCCAGGGTGCGCGTCAGGACGAGGCTGGCGTGGGGCAGGTTGACGTCCACCGTGCCGGTGGCTGAGGTCCCGACGTTGGCCGCGACCACGTTGAGCGTCGTGCTGACGACCTCGCCAAAGGCCAGCGCGTTGGGCTGGAAGAGGCCGAAGGTCCAGGTGTACTGCTTGCCGCTGGCCGGCGTGGTGATGCTCGGCGGCATGGTCTGGCTGCCGGTCATCGTCCCACCGCTGGATGAGGTGAACAGCGAAGGCAGGCCGACGGTGAGAGTGCGGGTGACCGTCTGGGCCGAGCCGTTGAACAGCCGCACGCCGAGGTTGGCCTGTCCACCCGACGGCAGGACCACGCCAATCTGGCCGGTATTGGGGTTGACGGCCCACGGCGCGGCAGTAATCGTCAGGCGGGGGGCCTCGTTGGCGCCAAAGGGGCTGACGCGGTTGCGGGCCTCCTCGCGGTCATTGAGGCGGTCGCCGTCGCTGTCCTGGGCCAGCGGGTCAGAGCAGACATGGACGACGCGGTTGCCCGGCAGGGTGACATCCCAGCCGCCGAGCAGGTTGCCCCCCTGGACGCGGCAGACTTCGAGGCTGTCCACCAGGCCGTCGCCGTCGCTGTCGAGGTTGTTGACCCGCGTCCCCCGCATGATTTCCTCGCGGTCGTTCAGGCCATCCCCGTCGGTGTCGGCCCTGAGCGGGTCGGCGCCCAGGTCGCCCTTGTGCTGGACCTCGTAATAGTCCGACAGGCCGTCGCCGTCGGTGTCCCACTTGGTCGGGTCCGTGCCGTAGACTGCCTCTTGATCGTCGGTCAGGCCGTCGCCGTCGCGGTCGTGGTTCGTCAGCCCGTTCCAGGTCCACAGCCCGTCGAGGGAGTTGGGCAGCACGTCCACGGTTACCGTCAGCGGGTCGTCGTCGTAGCTCTGGTGGATGCTGTCGGTGTGCTTGACCAGGCAGACGGTACCCCACAGCCCGCACTCGACCCAGCGGTAGCGGAAGGTGAGGACGCGCTGGAGCGAGAACCGGGCGTTGCGCTGGGCGGCCGCCACGCGGAAGCGGGCGCGCACCTCGTTACGGCAGGTCTGCTCGTCACCGCTGATGGAGCACTGGGCCTCTTGCTGGGCCTGCTCGTCGGTCTGGACCGTGACCGCCCCCGGCCCGCTGACCTGGTCGAAGTAGCCGAAGGAACTGCTATCGGCCAGGTCACCGTCGTCGCCATCCTTGATGACCATCACCCCCGTAAAGTTGTCACGCAGGGTGTAGTCTGTCCCGGCCACCAGCCCCAGGTCGGGCCTCGACAACTCACTGCTCAGGCCCTCGAAGCGGGCGTCGGCGGGTATGGTCAGGAACTTGACGCTGTAGAACAGCTCGGTGATCGCCCGCGCCAGGTTCCAGTTGTCACCCGCCAGCCCAGAGATGAGGCTGATGGTCGCGTCTATCAGGCTGATGATGGCGACGATGAGTTCGCCCACGTAGGGGACAAACGAGAGGGCGAAGAGGGCGATGAGGTAAATCGTCGTCACCACGGCCAGGGCGATTTGATAGCGCAGCAGGCCGGGGTAGTCCTTGAACGAGGAGTAGCCGAGGGCAAAGGTAGTCCAGGTGATGCCGAGGCCGATGATCAGCGCGCCGGCACTGGCCCCGACGCCGAGGACACCGAAGCCGATGCCCTTGAAGCCCCCTTCGAAGAAGCCGGCCAGCATGCCGGGAATCTTGAGCGAGCTGGCCCCCTCCAGGAAGGCCCGCCCGATAATCAGCCCCAGGTCCCCGACCTGGATGAGCACCTGGGCCGCGCCAATAGCGCCCTGGACCGCTTTGAGCGCGAGTTCGTTGCACGACCCCGTGACGGCGCAGCCGACCTTCGCGCTGACGACGACAATCGCGGTGGCGAAGAGGACGCCCTTGACGACCTTGAAGCCAAACAGCCCGGCACGTTGCGCGCTGAACTGGCGCACCGTGCGCGTCGAGACCTGTTGACCATTCTCCACAACGAACGGCAACTCACCGTTGGGACCCACAGGCCCCTCAACAAACCGCTGCTGGACCTCCACCGTAAAGGGCGAAGTCCCGAACTCGCTCAACTCGGTCGCCCAGGCCGCCAGGCTCGTCGTCCCGCCGCCGCCGATGGAGATGGCGTCGAGAATGTCCGTGGACAGGTCCTCCCCGCCGCTCAGGTCGAGCGCACCGAGGCCCACCGTGCGCACATCGCCTGCCAGAGTGATGACGTAGGGCAGCCAGGTGGCGAAGCGCACGTCATCCGCCGTCACCTGGCGTGTCGTGTCGCGGGCCTGCGCCGAGGCGGCCAGGCCGGCGTATTGCAGGCGGTAGCGCTCCTCCACAATCTCCATTATGCGGGCCGGCCCCACATTGGTCCAGACGCCGCTCGCCGTCTTCTCATACATCGCCGCGCGCATCCCGCGCTGGCGAATCATGGGCACGCCCGCCAGGCTGGCGAGATAGATGCCGCTCGTCGGGGGCGCCTCATCCAGGGCCGCCGTGTAAGACGTCTGCTCGAAGGCATAGGCCAGCGTGGCGCAGTCGAACTGGCGCTGGGCGTTGTCGCGGCAGCGCTGGCCGGCCGGGATACTGCTGTAGTTGGCGTTCAGGAAGTCGGGCAGGCCCTGCTCGCTCAGCAAGCCCATGCCCTCATCCTGGTGGCCGTAGACGCGGTGCTCCACCTTGACCGTCACAGTGGGTGGAATGTTATAGCGCAGTTCAACCGGCGTGCCGGGCTGGGTGAAGCGCGTGGCGAAGTCGAGCAGGGGCGTGGCCTGCTGCTGGCCGCCCATGGGCAGGCCGCCCAGGAAGGTGGACGACAGGCCGAACATCGCCTTGAACAGGTACAGGTCCTCGTTGGGCGAGCCAGGCGTGCCGAACAGGACGGTCTCGTAGGGGCCGGCCTTGGTCACGGCCAGCGCGGTGATGCGGAACTCGTCCGGGTAGGTCTGCACAATCTGCGACGTCGTTGAGACGTCGCAGGTCAACGAGTTGGGGTCGCTGGCGTTGCGCAGGCGGCAACCTGTATACTCATCGTGCTGGTTCTGGACCATCCACACCATGCGCACCGACTGCCACCAAACGCGGCTCACCTGGCCGGGCGCGTAGGCCACCTTCGTCGTGAAGGCGCGCACCGCGCCCCCGTCGTCCAGCGGCAGCAGCGGCGCGTAGATCACCGTGCGCTCCGGTTCGCGGCGCAGTATCAGCCCGTAGCGTTCGATCAGGGCCGAAGTGGGCGGGGTAGGAGAGACGATTTCGAGGAAGGGAATCAGGCGCAGGTCGTCGGCCGAGTTGTCCAGGTCGGTGACCTGGCCCTCGCCGTCGCCGTTGGGCCAGTCGAGGGGGGTGGTGGTGTAGCGCAGGTGGGCCTCATTGACCGGCCGCACCTGGACCGTGATGTACTGATAGGCGCCCGTCTCGTCGTTGGTCGAGCTGAAGCTGAACTGTGACAGCGGGGCGGCGGCGGTGGTGTAGGGCGAGGCGTCAATGCTGTCGGGCACGCCGTCGTTGTCGTTGTCGTCGTCCCAGATGTTGGGAACCCCGTCGCCGTCGGCGTCCACACTCGGCGCGAGGCCGACGTAGACCGGGCTGGTGATGCCCAGCGTGGCGGCGATGCCAGCGGTCGGCCACTCATAGGTGTCGGCCAGGCCGTCGTCGTTGGAGTCGGCCTTGAACGGGTCGCTGGTCCAGCGCCGGCTGTTCAACACAAAGCCCGTGACCTCGACGCCGTCGGGGATGCCGTCGTCGTCGGTGTCGGGGTTGTACGGGTCCGTGCCGAGGCAGAACTCCTGCTGGTCGGTCAGCCCGTCGCCGTCGGTGTCCACGCCCGGCGTCCCATCGCCGCAGCGCGAAGTGTCCGGCGCGAGCGCCGAGGGCTGCATGCCAAACGCCGAGGGCAGCGTGGCGGGGTCTACCGCCTTGAGGTCAGCCGGGGCCGTCGCGGGGTCCAGGGTCAAATGGGGCTGGGCCAGGGGAGGGGCGCTGGCCGGGTCAGGGCTGAGGCCAGCGGAGGCCAGGGGTTCGCTCACGCTGGCGGCCCGCGCCTGCTGCTGCTCGCCAAAGCGCACGACCTGGGCGGCCTGGGCTAGCGGCGAGCCGACCAGGCTGGCGATGGTGACGGCAACGACGGCGGTGTAGACCCAGCGCCGGCGCTGGTAGACGATGACCACGACGGCCAGGAGCAGCGCGAGGACGACCAGCAGCGCCGGCCGCAGCAGTCCCCGCACCCCGTCCAGCAGGGGTGCCAGGCGGCTCGCCAGGCTGTCCGGCGCGGCCGGGCTGTCGGGCGGCGTGGTCGTCTGCACCGTCCCATCATCGCCGATGCTGACGCGGCCAAAGTCGCGGAAGTCCAGGACGATGTGCAGGCGGGCGTCGTAGGTCGGGGTGACGTCGGGGACGGCCACGTCGAGAATCTGGCGGCGGGGCCAGCCCTCGGCGTCCACCCAGAGTTCGCCGGCGCCGGTCAGCCGCGCCAGGTTCTCCTGCCGTGCCAGTTGCGCGCTGGGCGGCAGATCGCCACTGGCGTGGAGTTCGGCCTCCACCTTCTGCCGCACCAACTCCGCCAGCCGCTCGCCGTTGACGAGGAAGCTGTAGCGGGCCAGGCGCTGCCCATTGGCGACGCCCGGTTCCAGGGGCCGAAGGTTGTCGGCGGCCTGGAGGAAGGCCAGGAAGTCGCCCCCCGGCGCCGCCAGGCCAGCCGGGTTGTCATTGACCGGCTGGAGGGCGCCGCCCTTCTGAACCAGGGTGCGGCCCTGGACCTGGACCACCGACAGGCTCGGTACGCTACTGCCCGGCTGCTGGGGCGAGATGTCCAGCCGCGAGCGGTCGGGCAACTGCACCGCGCCGTCCAGCCGCACCGCGACCGACTGGCTCTGCTGGCCGACGAGCGCGGGGCGGGCCTGGGGCACGACGGTCTGCTGCAAGTCCGCCTGGAGGCGGTAGGAGCCGCTCCGCTGGGTCTGCTCCCAGGCGCGGCGCACGGCCTCAGCCGCCACTTGCTCGGCGGTGGGCTGCCCCAGCCCGCGCAGCGTGGTCCATAGGTCGGGCCGAACGAAGAGGGCGGCCGCGCCCACGGCGGCCAGGGCTACGAGAACGGGCAGGAGTCGGCGGATCAAGGTGTGTTGCATGGCGCCCCCGGTGTGATGCGCAGATGGTTCAGAACAGGTGAAAGAGGCTAGTCTTGTGTGTCTTCCAGCCCCGTCCAGGCGGCGCGCGCCAGGCCCGGCTCCGGCGGCTGGGTCTGCAAGAAGGTCAGCAGATGGTCCAATGAGGTAAAGTCGTACCGCTCGCCAGTGCGCGTCACTTCGAGCGACACGCGCCAGACAGGTGTGTCGGCGCGGCGGCCCTGCCAGACACGCAGCAGGTAGGAGGCATAGGTGAGGGAAGGTTCGATGGTGTCGTTCATGCTGGTAGCCTCCGAAATGGATAAGCGGGAGTCTAATGGGGAGGCGTCACAAAAACGTCAGTTGAGGTATAATGCGAGCCTATGCCGCGCCTAGCTCTGTCCCTCCTTGGCCCCTTTCACCTGACGCTGGACGGTCAGCCCGTCACGAACGTGGCGACCGACAAGGCGCGCGCCTTGCTGGCCTACCTGGCCGTCGAGGCGGACCGCCCGCACCGCCGCGAGAGCCTGGCCGGGCGGCTGTGGCCCGACCTGCCAGAAGGCAGCGCCCTCCACAACCTCCGCCAGACCCTGCTTCACGTGCGGCGCGCGCTGGCCGACGACGAGGCGGCCCCCCATCTGCTGGTGACGGCCAAGACAGTCCAGTTCAACCTGGCCCCGACCGTGGACCTCGACGTGGCCCAGTTCACCGCGTACCTGGGGGCCTGCGAGCGTCACGCCCATGTCCGCCTGGAGCGCTGCGCCGCCTGTGTGGCCCGCCTCGAACAGGCGCTGGCCCTGTACCGGGGTGACTTTCTCGAAGGCTTCTCGGTGCGGGATACGGTGCTGTTTGAGGAGTGGCTGCTGGTCCAGCGGGAGCGGCTGCACCGCCAGGCGCTCGACGCGCTGGCGCACCTCGCAGCCGCCTATGAGGCGCGCGGCCAGTACGACCAGGCGGAAGCGATGGCCCGCCGCCAGTTGGCCCTGGAACCGACGCGCGAAGTCGCCCACCGCCAGCTGATGCGCGCCCTGGCCCTGGCGGGCGACCGTGAGGCGGCGCTGGCCCAGTACGAGACCTGCCGCCGCCTGCTGGCCGACGAGCTAGGCGTCGAGCCAACCGACAAGACGACGGCCCTCTATGACCGCCTCAAGCGCGGGCAGCCGCTGGTCTGGCTGCACAACTTCCCGGCCCGGCTGACCTCGTT
>CAZFUK010000039.1:0-5844 GCA_964522005.1 uncultured Anaerolineales bacterium
TCGGTCTTCCGTCTTTAGTCGTCCCCTCGCCCTCACCTGGGCCATGCTCCTGCTGCCGGGGCACCCACAGTCGGTCATGTATGTCGGCTACACCGTCCTGGCCTGGGCCGTCTACCGCGCCTGGGCGCTCGGCATCGGCTGGTGGCGCGGCGGGGTGCTGGTCGCCGTGTCCGCGCTGTGGGGCCTGGCGTTGGCCGCCGTCCAATACCTGCCGTCCCTGGAATACACCCGCCTGTCCGTCCGCGCCGCCGCCAGCTACGACCGCCTGGCCCACGGCTTCCCGTTCCGCGACCTGGTGGGCCTCGTCGCGCCGGGCGTGGTCAGCCTGTGGTCGCCGCTCTACGTCGGCCTCGTGCCCCTGCTGCTGGCCGTCCTGGCCCTGCGGCGCGGGGTCACGGCGGGGCCTACCCGCTTCTGGGCGGGGCTGGGCCTGGTCGCCCTGCTGCTCTCGTTGGGCGGCGGTCTCTTTGTCTACCCCCTGTTCTACCTGCTCGTCCCCGGCTTCAACCTGTTCCAGTCCCAGGAACGCGCCGCCGTGCTGGTCAGCTTCAGCCTGGCGATGCTGGCGGGGGCCGGCGAGGTCCGACGGAGGATGGAGGACGGGGGACGGAAGACGGAGGACGATCATCAATCATCAATCATCAGTCATCAGTCATCAATCATCAATCATCAATCCTCCGTCATCCCCCTCGTCCTGGTCGCACTGACCGCCCTCGACCTGTGGCGGGTGGCTGCGCCGCTGCTGATCGGCCCGCCCCTGCCGCCCGACCTGGGCTATCCAGCCGCCCTGGTCGCCCCGGCTCAGGCCGCGCCGGGTCCTGTGCGCGTCGAGAACGAGTACCGCCTGCCCGCCAACTGGGGCGTGCTGGCCGGTGTGGAGGACACGTGGGGCGCCAGCCCGCTGCGCACGCAACGCTACGCCGACTTCTACGCCGGCGTCCCGCCGGAGCGCCGCCGTCGCCTGCTCAATGTCGGCCTGGTCCTGACCTGGCATGGCGCGGGGCCAGGGCTGACCGAGGTGACGCGGCTGGCGGTCAAGAACCCGGTGACGGGCGCGCCCGAAACAACCTTCCTGCTCCAGACCCAGCCGGGCCCCCGCGCCTGGTTTGTCGCCCAGGCCGAGGCGGTGGACGACGGCGTGGCCCTGGCGCGCCTGGCCGACCCCGACTTCGACCCCTGGCGCGTGGCGTTATTGGCCCCGGAGACGCGGGGGGTCAGAGACCCTCACCCTAGCCCTCTCCTCCTCCATAAAGGAGGACAGGCAGGGGGAGAGGGGACACCGCACGCCCGTATGGTTGGCTGGCCGTGTAGCCCATGCTTAGCAGGAGTGGGAGACGCCTCCCCCTTCCTTCCTAGCGAGGGGGGTAGGGGGGTAGGTATTCATCCGGCTCCTCCGGAAGGCCAGGTTATGCCTGTCCTCTACCAGGAAGACGGGGGCGCCGTGAACGTCGTGGAGATTGCCCCCGGCCGGCTGGCTTATGACTTCGATGCGCCGAGCGACGGCCTGCTGGTGCTATCCGAGGTCTGGTATCCCGGCTGGCAGGCCGCGGTGGACGGCCGGCCCGCGCCCGTGCTGCGGGCGCACCTGACGCTCATGGCCGTGCCGGTCGCGGCCGGTCGCCGCCATGTTGAACTGCGCTTTGACCCGCCGCTCGTCCGGGTCGGGCTGGCCGTCTCTGGCATAGCGCTGTTACTCACACTTGTCGGTCTCCTCGTCGGGCGGCGGGTGGGGCCGCGTGGAGGCGCCAGGTGAAGACGCGCTGGCTGGCCGCCCTGCTCGTCCTGGTCGCCCTGGCCCCGCGCCTGGTCGGCCTCAACCAGTTCGCCACCTGGGACGAGCTATTCTGGACCCACGCCTCGCTGCGCTTCTGGCGCGCGGTGCAGTCCGAAAACTGGCCGCGTACCTACATCATCGGCCAGCCGGGCGTCGTTTCCATGTGGCTGGGCAGCGCGGCGGTGAGCGTCAAGGGCTGGCTGCGCGGCGAGGCCGTCTGGGAGGCGAGCCGGGCGGCAGGCCGTCCGCGCTATGCCGCCGACGACCTGACGACGCTCGGCGCGGTGGCCGACGAGTGGCCGACCGTCACTCCCATGACGGCGCTGTTCACCGCCCTGGCCGTCGGTGGCGTGTTCCTGCTCCTGCGCCGTTTGGTCGGAAGGCGCGCCGCTCTGGTGAGCGCGCTGCTGCTGGCCTTCGACCCCTTCTTCCTGGCCCACTCGCGCGTCATGGCCCTCGACGCCGTGCTGGCGAGCCTGATGACGCTGAGCCTGCTGGCCTGGCTGGTCTACCTGGGGGGCAGCGGGCGCCGCTACCTGGTGCTGGCCAGTGTGCTGGGCGGGTTGGCCGCGCTCCAGAAAACGACCGGCGTCTTCCTGGTCGGCTACGTCGGCCTGACCCTGCTCCTGCGCTACGGGAGAGACCTGACAGGTTTTAGAAACCTGTCAGGTCTGGTGGACAAGGGGCGCGCGGCGCGCGCCCCCGGCCAGGCCTGGGCGGTGGGCGCCCCCCCCACCTATGTCGCCGTCTGGCCCGCCATGTGGACCGCCCCCGCGCAGACCCTCGGCGCCCTCTACCAAACGCTGACGGCCTACGCGCCGACCGCCTACGACCCGACCTTCTTCCTGGGCGAGGCGACGGTGGCGCCGGGGCCGCTGTTCTACCCCCTGGTCGCTCTGTTCCGGGTCGCGCCGCTGACCTGGTTGGGGCTGGCCTTGCTGGCCGGGCGCGCCTGGCGGCGAGAGGCTGGCGTTCCCTGGCGGACGGTCGGCGCCCTCCTGCTGTATGCCGCCCTGTTCGGCGTGGCCCTCTCGCTGTCCGCCGCCAAGTTCGACCGTTATCTGCTGCCCGCCCTCGTCCCGCTCGTCCTCGCGGCGGGCGTGGGGTTGGGGGGGTCCAGTAGCCAGTATCCAGTAGTCAGTAGTCAGTACGGGATACGCATTACGCATTACGTATTACGCAATACGCATTACGCATTACGCCTCACCCCCTACGCCTTACTCATCGCCCTCCTCTTCCTCCTCCAGACGCTCAATGGCCTGAGCTTCCACCCCTACACCCTGGCGTGGTATAATCCCCTGGTCGGGGGACAGGCTGCCGCCGAGCGGATTCTGCCGTTGGGCTGGGGCGAGGGGATGGAGGGGGCGGCGCGCTTCCTGGCCGCTCAACCCGGCGCGTCGAGCGCCCGCGTCGCTACCTGGAGCGCCGTGGGGCTGGCGCCCTGGTTCCGAGGGCAAGTCGTCCTGCCTGACAAAGCCCAACCCTGGCGCGACGCCGACTACCTGGTGGTCTACGTCACCGATCGCCAACGCGGCGACCCCCTCGCCCAGGCGACGGCCGGGCTGACGCCCCTGTATGTCGGGCGTGTCGGCAACCTCGACTATGTCTGGGTCTATCGCGGCCCGCTAAAATAATCCACCTAGATTCAAGGAAGCCTATGACCGCGCCTCAACTCGCCCCCGACGCTCGCCCTCCCTCCGACGCGCCCGCCCGCCAGAGGGTCTGGCGTCTCGACTGGGCCTTGCTCGCCGTCATCGTCCTGGTCGGCGTCGCCCTGCGCTTCTACCGCATTGACAGCCTGCCGCCCGGCCTCCACTATGACCAGGCTGAGAACGCCCTGTTGGCCTGGGAAACCTACATCGGCCAGCAGCGGCCAATCTTCTATACCGCCTTCACCGGCATGGAGCCGCTGATGTTCTACTCCATCGCCGGCATGATGGGCCTTGTGGGGCGCACCGGTCGCGCCATCCACCTCACCAGCGCGGTCTACGGCAGCCTGACCGTGCTGCTGACCTTCCTGTTTGCCCGTGCCGCCTTCGGTGGGGCACGGCGGTGGCAGGGGCGGTGGATGGCGCTGTTCACGGCGGGGTTGGTGGCGACGTCGGCGTGGCACCTGGTCAACAGCCGCAACGGCTTCCGCGTCATCACCCTGCCCATGTGCGAAATCGCCACCCTGTGGGCGCTCTGGACCGCCTTCCGGACGCAGCAGCGGCGCTGGTATGCCCTGGCCGGGGCGGCGCTCGGCCTGACCGCCTACACCTACTACGCCAGCCGCCTGGTGCCCGCCGCCCTCGTCCTCTGGCTGGCCTGGCTGGCCGTGGGCGACTGGCGCTTTGTGCGAGCGCGGCTCGGTGGGCTGGCCGTCATGCTTGTGGCCGCGACGGTCGTCGCCACGCCGCTGTTCGTGTTCTATGCCCAGAACCCCGAATACATCTTCGTGCGCGCCGACCAGGCCTGGGCGCTCAACCCGGACCTGACGGGCGGCGATACCTGGGGCGCGATGCGCGACAACGTGGTCGAAGTCCTGGGCATGTTCAGCCTCAAGGGCGATCACAACTGGCGCTTCAACATCGCCCCCTGGCCTATCCTCGACCCCCTCCTGTCGGTCTTGGCCGGCCTGGGTCTCGTCGTCTGCCTCTGGCGCGCCTGGCCCCGCCGCTCGTCCGACCCCGACTCGGACCCTGTCCCGCCCTGGGCCGCCTACGCCATGACCCTGGTCTGGCTCGTCGTTATGCTGGTTCCCAGCTTCCTGTCGGTGGAAGGCCGTCCCAACTCGGTACGCGGCCTGGGCGCCTTGCCCTTCCTGTACCTCCTGCCTGCCCTCGGCCTGGTGGTCGTCCTGGACTGGCTGAACCGCCGCGTCCGGCCCCGCCGTCTCGCCGCCCTGGCCGCCGTCGTCTGCCTGGCCCTGGTTGCCGGGGAAGGGGCGCGCACGGCCTACGGCTACTTCGTCTACTGGGCCAACGCCCCCGATACGTACTACCATTATGACTCGGACTATGTCGCCCTCGCCCACCTGGCCGGTGCGGAGATCGCGGCCGGCCAGTCCGAGGTCGTCGTGGTCACGGAACACTACAAGCACACCTCGATTGCCTGGGAAGCGCCGGCTACCCTGTCCGAGGCCCGCTGGCTCGACGGCCAGCAGGGCAGCGTCGTCTTCCCCGCCGGCCAGCGTGATGTGGTGTACTTCCTGGCCCGCACCGCCGCCCAGCCCACCTCCCGCCTGCGGCGGCGGCTGCGCGAGGTGGGCGCGACGTTTGAGACCGCCGCCACGGATCCAGTGGGCGAGCCGTCGGTCGTCAAAGCCGTCGTGCCCCGCCAGCGGGCGCCGCGTGTTGACCCAGCCACCTTGAACGTGGTGGGCCTCGACACCGGCGACGCGTCTCCGCTGGCGGTGAGCCTGGGGAGTGACGCCTGGCTGCTCCAGGGCGACGTGCCGAGCGAGCGGCCCCGCGATGGACGGCTGCGCGTGGGGGCCATCTGGTCCCCCCGCCAGGCGCTCGACCAGGCCCGCACCTTCGCCGTGCGGCTGGTGGACAGCCAGGGGCAGACCTGGGGCCAGGACGACCGCCTGTCCTACCTCAGCGACCAGTGGCGGCCGGGCGACGTGGCCTGGCAGCAGTTCGAGATTCGCTATGACCGCGCCCTGCCCGCCGGATCCTATCGCCTGGAACTGGCCCTGACCGACGGCGAACGTCAGCCCTTGCCCATCACTGGGCGGGACGGCGCGCTCCGAGGGTTGTGGACGACGCTAGGGACGGTGGAGATGAAAGCGGACGGCGGTGAAGTGGACGAGGCGCGGGCCGGGCAAGACCTGGGGCCTGGGCTGCGGCTGGTGCGGCCGCCCAGCCTGGACGCGGTCGTGCCGCCGGGGGGGGCGACGACGCTGGCGCTGACATGGCAGCGCGGCGAGGGCCAGCCCGCCGAGACGATGAGCCTGGAGTGGCTCGACGCGAGCGGGCAGGTCGTCGCATCGCAGACCCTGCCCATCGCCGCGAGCTACCCGCCGTCGCGCTGGCGGCCGGGCGAGGTCGTCAAGCCGCGCTACCGCCTCACGCCGCCGGCGACCC
>CAZFUK010000039.1:5944-12731 GCA_964522005.1 uncultured Anaerolineales bacterium
TGGCGGCCGGGCGAGGTCGTCAAGCCGCGCTACCGCCTCACGCCGCCGGCGACCCTCGACGTGGGCGCGTATCGGTTGCGGCTGCGCGTCGCGGAGGCAGGGCCGGTCGAACTGGGCAAGGTGGCGGTTCAGGGCGCGCCGCGCCGCTTCGAGGCAGGCCCAATCCAGCATCCTGTCTCGGCCCGACTCGGCGCGGCCATCACCCTGCTTGGCTATGACCTGGCCCCCCTGCGCCCCACGCTGGACCAGCCGCTCCGCGTGACGCTGCACTGGAAGGCGCTGGCCGCGCCGGAGCGGGGCTACAGCCGCTTCCTGCACCTGGTGGACGCGGACGGTCAGTTGCGAGCGCAGTCCGACAGCCCACCGGCGGGTGGCGCGCGCCCCACGACGGGCTGGGTGGAGGGCGAAGTGGTGGATGACGCCGTCCAGTTGGCCCTGCCGCCCGGCCTGCCGGTGGGCCGCTACCACCTGCTGGCCGGTCTCTACGATCCGACGACGTTGGCCCGCCTGCCCGCCTTCAACGCGGCCAACGCCCCCTGGCTCAACGACGCGGTGGACCTGGGGGAAGTCGAAGTCGGGAAGTAACCCTGAATCATGTAAATCTTGTAAATCATGTCAAAAACAGGGCGGGCTATCCAAGATGATGCTTGGACAGCCCGCCCTTTGGCTCTATTTTGCCAAATTGAACCATTTTCCGCGCTGAACGCGGAACCAACTCACGGCGTTCTACGTAGTATCCACAGTACCAGGTTGACGACCACGGTGAGGACGACGCTCGCCAGCAGGCATGAGACCAGGGGGATAAAGACGGTCAGCCCGCCGCGCTGGATGTTGATGTCGCCAGGCAAGCGGCCCAGTGGCAAGCCCAGGCGGCCCGCCCCGATGACCAGCAGCCCAACGGCGGCCAGCAGGACACCGCCGACCAACAAGATTCGTCCAAAGTTCTCAAAATCGGCCATAGCGCGTAACCTCTACCCGAAATTTGCGTTCTGTAAGAGCAACGTTAGAGGAGCGAGGCCTGCTGCGGTGGGGGGCCGCCGTTGCGCCCCAGGTGGCTGTAGGCCAGGCGGGTCGCGGTGCGGCCGCGCGGCGTGCGGTCCAGAAAGCCCAACTGGAGCAGGTACGGCTCGTAGACGTCCATGATGGTGTCGGCGTCCTCGCCCACCGAGGCCGCGATGGTGTCCAGCCCGACCGGGCCGCCGTCGAACTTGTCAATGATGGCGCTCAGCACGCGGCGGTCAATCTCGTCCAGGCCGAGCGGGTCCACCGCGAGCAGGTCCAGGGCGTCGTGGGCCACGCCGGCCGTGATGCGGCCCTCGGCGCGCACCTCGGCGAAGTCGCGGACGCGGCGCAGCAGTCGGTTGGCGATACGCGGTGTGCCCCGCGCGCGGCGAGCGATCTCCGTGGCGCCCGTGTCGTCAATCTCGACTTTCAAAATACTGGCGCTGCGCTGGACAATGCTGGTAAGGGTTGGCAGGTCATAGTAGTCTAGTCGAAAGACGGCTCCGAAGCGGTCGCGCAGGGGATTGCTCAACATGGCAAACCGCGTGGTCGCGCCGATGACGGTGAAGCGCGGCAGCTTCAGGCGGATGCTCTTGGCGGTCGGCCCCTTGCCGACGACGATGTCCAGGGCGAAGTCCTCCATAGCCGGGTAGAGCACTTCCTCGACCACCGTGCCGAGGCGGTGAATCTCGTCCACAAACAGGATATCGCCCTTGCGGAGATTGGTCAGGATGGCGGCCAGATCACCCGGCCGCTCAATGGCCGGCCCGGACGTAATCTTGATATTGACGCCCATCTCATGGGCGACAATCAGGCTGAGCGAGGTCTTGCCCAGGCCTGGCGGTCCGTAGAGCAGGAGGTGGTCAATCGCCTCACCCCGCTTCTTAGCGGCGTCAATGAGAATCGCGAGGTTCTCTTTCACCCGGTCCTGGCCTGGATAATCCTTGAGTCGTTGGGGTCGTAAGCTATTATCCAGATTCTTATCTTCGGGGAGCGCCTGGGGCGAGATGGAGCGATCCGTCATAAGAGACATCCTTTACCGTTGCTTCTAGCACATTTGTATTATAGCCCAAAGCCGGGGAGTTGACAAAGCGCTGTAAAGAGCGCGTGGACGCGAGGAGACACCCATGATGACTGATGCGTCACCCAAGAGCCTGGAGCAGGAGCGCGACGAGACGCTGGCCGAGATTCAGCGCCTGCAACGGTTCCTGGAGATTGACCTGGACGAGGCCGACGACGAGATTGACCCAAACCTGGCCGAGCGCGAGAAGACACTGGCGCTGGTCCAGACCCTGGAACGCCGCGTCGAGATGCTGGAACGCGCCCTGGAGAAGGCCCAGAAGGGCAAGTACGGCATCTGCGAGGACTGCGGCCAGCCGATCGACGCCGAGCGCCTCGCCATCCTGCCGGAGACGACGCTGTGCGTCAAGTGCGCCCAGAAGCGCTCGAAGCGACGCTGGTAGAAGGACGGAGGACGGAAGACGGAGGACCGAAGAGTATTTCGCAGTACTCTTTGGTCCTTTCCTTGTAGGATTCAATCGTCAATCTTGAATCCTTAGTCTTTTCTCTTCTGTCTTCCGTCGTCCGTCCTCCGTCCTCCGTCCGACTTGTCTAATCCCCCGTTTTCGGCTAACATGGAGGCAGCCCATTCGCTGGAGGCGTGGGCCTCCGAGCCAACGAGGAGGAGCGCGTGGCGCACGCTCAAGTCTTCCCATCAGCGCACCCGCTAGTCAAACACAAGCTCTCCCTGCTGCGCAGCACCAAGACCGAGCCGAAGAAGTTCCGCGAGTTGGTGCGCGAGATTTCCATCCTGCTGGCCTACGAGGCCACGGCCGACCTGGGCCTGCACGAGACCCGCGTGACGACGCCCCTGGCCGAGACGCAGGGCTGGGAGCTAGCCGAGAAGATCGGCCTGGTGCCCATTCTGCGGGCGGGGCTGGGCATGGTCGAAGGCATCTGGGAGATGATGCCGTCGGCCGAAGTCTGGCACATCGGCCTCTACCGCGACGAGCAGACCCTCAAGCCCGTGACCTACTACAACAAGCTGCCCATCGAGCCGCGCGTGTCCGTCGTCCTGGTGCTGGACCCCATGCTGGCGACGGGCGGCTCGGCGGTGGCGACGGTGGACATCCTCAAGAAGTGGGGGGCCAGGCGGATTAAGTACGTCGGGCTAATCGGCGCGCCCGAAGGCATCGCTCGCCTCCAGGAGGCTCACCCCGACGTGCCCATCTACATCGGCGCGGTGGACGAGAGGTTGACCGGCGAGGGCGACCCGTGGCCCCACGGCTACATCGTACCGGGGCTGGGCGACGCGGGCGACCGGCAGTTTGGAACGGGGTAAATGCTTGTTTCCGCCGCAGTCGTCTTTACCTCCGCTCTGGTCGTCGCGTGGGCCACGATGCCGCTGGTCGCCCGGCTCGCCCGCGCCGCGTCGGCGGTGGATGTGCCCAGTCAGCCCAAGCACGTTCATCGCGGGGTCATTCCGCGCTGGGGCGGACTGGGCCTGACCCTGGGGTTCTTCGCCGCGTCGGGTGTTGCGTATCTCGTCCACGCCTGGGGGTGGGTACCCGCGCCGCGCGACGGTGAGGACTGGTGGCGGCTCCAGGGCGTCCTCATCGGCGCCGGCCTGGCCCTCGCCTTTGGCATGCTGGACGACTGGCGGCCGCTGCGCCCCGGCCCGCAGTTCCTGGCCCAGTTGGCGCTGGCCGGTGTCGCCATCGGCCACATCGTCTGGATTGAGGTCTTTGGCAACCCGCTGACCGCTCAGTCCGCTGACCTGATTACCCTCCCCGCCTGGCTCACCCTGCCCTTCACCGTGGTCTGGATCGTCGGCATGATGAACACCGTCAACTTCCTGGACGGCCTCGACGGGCTGGCGGGGGGAGTGGCCCTCATCGCCGCGCTGCTGTTCGCCGCCCACGCCTACACCCTGGGCCAGACCACGGTGGCCCTGTTCGCGCTAGGGCTGGCGGGTGCGTGCCTCGGCTTTCTGCCCTGGAACTTCCACCCCGCCCGCATCTTTATGGGCACTGCCGGCTCGGCCGTCCTGGGCTACTGCCTGGCGACGTTTGCGATTCTGGCGCCGGCCAAGGTCGCCACGGCGCTGCTCGTCCTCGGCCTGCCCATCCTCGACGTCGCCTGGCTCGTCGTGACGCGGCTGCGGCGGGGGCAGTCGCCCTTCCGAGGCGACCGCGACCACCTCCACCACCGCCTCTATGACCTGGGCCTGTCGCAGCGCGCCGTCGTCCTGGTCTACTACGCCTTCGCCCTGACGGGCGGCGTCCTCGCCCTCGTCCTGCCGGTGCGGCTCTACAAACTGTATGCCCTCGTGGTGGTGGCGGCGACGGCCCTGCTGGCCCTGTGGCTGGTGGACCGCTCGGTCCTCCGAGGCCGGTTCCACCGGGAAGCCCCCGATGCCTGATACCCCCCTCCTGCCCGGCGCCCAGCCCTTCCTGTTCTCTGGTAACTCCGTCGGCTGCCTGCTCGTCCACGGTCTGACGGGCACACCCTACGAGATGCGCGAGCTGGGCGAGCGCCTCCACGGCGCGGGCTACACGGCCATGGGCATCCGCCTGCCCGGCCACGCCACCCGCTACCAGGACCTCGACCCCATCCCCTGGACCACCTGGTCGGAGGCGGTCGAAGTCGGCTACGAGACCCTGGCGAGCCGCTGCGACCGCGTCCTCCTCATGGGCCTGAGCATGGGCGCCGCCTACGCCTTCATCACGGCCTCGCGCCGTCCCGTCTCCGGTGTCGTCGCCTTCTCGGCCCTGTGGGACTTCCCCGACTGGCAGATGCGCGCCGCCCGCCTGCTGGTCCGCCTCCGCCCCTACCAACGCAAGCGGCGCGGCAGCAGCATCGCCGACCCGGCCGCGCGCGCCAAACACCCCACCTACGACCACATGCCCATGCGCGCCGTGCTCCAGTCCAGCCTGGCGCTGGCCGAGATGCGCGCTGCCCTGCCCCAGGTGACCGCACCGGTCCTGCTGCTCCACTCGCGCCGTGATCCAGTCGCCCCTCCCGCCAACGTGCCGCGCATCCTGGCCGCGCTGGGCAGCGCGGACAAGCGCGTCCACTGGGTGACGCGCAGCGAGCATATTATCACCGAGGATTACGACAAGGAGGAGGTGTTTAAGACCGTGCTGGACTGGAGCGCGCGGGTTATGTCCTGATTGCTCGGGACGCCCCCACTGTTACCGAAAGACCTGACAGGTTTCCAAAACCTGTCAGGTCTCGCTGTGTCGCTAGCGGAAATAGACGCGCTGTCCTCTGACGCGGCTGATGAGCTGGTAGAGGATGTAGACCACTACCCCCACCACCACGTCCACCGCTAGCGTGAGGCTGAAGGCAAAGAGCAGCACATCCAGTCCCCGCCTGAGCCAGCCGATCATCTCCGGCGTGACCTGGGGCGCGCCCCGTACCAGGACCACCACCGCACCGAGGACGAGCATGTACATGGTGACGGCGAACCAGCCGCGCCGGTCCGACTCGCTGGGCAGCAGGCTGTTGCTGACGGAGAAGACCAGGTACAGCCAGAACCAGGCATCGGGGACGTGGAACAGGTCGGGGAGGTGGGTAAAGACGCCGATGATGCGCGGGATGGGCGCCGCGGTCGCGCCGATGGCCTGACCAAACCCTCGATTCGCCAGCAGCAGAATCGCGAGTGTCCCAAAAAAGAAGGGCGCTGCCCCAATCAGGCTGCCGCGGAAGACGTCGGAGCGGCCCACCATGACATAACCCATCGTCACCTGGACCTGGCGGCCCCGTGAGACGGTCTGCGACGGTCCCAGCGAGAACTTGCCGGTCGGGACGAGGAGGAGCTTGGCCGTCAGCCAGTGGCTGGCCTCGTGGAGCAGGATGCCGGGCGCGAGGACGAGGAAACGCAGCCAGATGGCGCGGTAGTCGTTGCCCAGCAGCAGGACGCCCACCGCGTGCAGGTGGAACATGACCCAGCGCTTGACCACCACGCCCGGCAGGTAGATGAGGGTCAGCCAGAGGACGGCCGTAAAGACTTCAAACATGCACCCTTAGACCGCCGCCTTGACGATGGCAGTGAAGTCTGGGGCCTTGAGCGACGCACCGCCCACCAGCGCGCCGTCAATGTCGGGCTGCGAGAGCAGCTCGCGGGCGTTGACGGGCGTCACCGAGCCGCCGTACTGGACCCGGATCGCCTGCGCCACGGTGTCGCCATAGAGGTCGGCCAGCGTCGCCCGGATGTACTGGGCGATGACGCTGTTGGCCCCTTCGGGAGTCGCCGCGCGGCCCGTGCCGATGGCCCACAC
The DNA here is from genome assembly GCA_964522005.1 of uncultured Anaerolineales bacterium. Taxonomy (GTDB): domain Bacteria; phylum Chloroflexota; class Anaerolineae; order Epilineales; family JAHCIE01; genus JAHCIE01. The sequence goes on from CAZFUK010000039.1 coordinate 12,229, forward strand.
CGGCTCGTAGGCGACGACACAGGTTCGCGCCTGGTCGGCCGAGAGGCCCTGGAACGCGCCAGCCATCTGCCGTGTCACGACGGCGCCCGTCTGCCCCGCCTCATTCTCGTCCAGGTTCTCGCCCACGGCGACGACGGGCAGCAGCCCGTGCGCCAGGGCGGCGTGGACCTTCTTGTTGACCGTCTCGTCGGTTTCCCCGAACAGCTTGCGCCGCTCGGAGTGGCCGATGATGACGTAGTCCACCAGGCCCTGGAGCATAAGGGGCGTAATCTCACCGGTGTAGGCGCCCTGCTTCTCCCAGTACATGTTCTGCGCGCCGACGCGAAGGCTCGTGCCCCGCAGCCGCTCGGCCACAGCGGCCAACGCGGTAAACGGCGGGCAGACCGCCACCTCGACGCCACTCATCCCGCCGACGCTGTCGGCCAACTCCCCGACCAGCGCCAGGGCTTCGGGGATGGTCTTGAAAGCCTTCCAGTTTCCCGCTATAATCGGAGTACGCACAT
>CAZFUK010000039.1:12831-17048 GCA_964522005.1 uncultured Anaerolineales bacterium
AACTGCTCCATGTCGCCGGCGTGGGCGGTGACGGCCGAGATAATCGAGTTGATGATGTCCGCGCTGCTCTGGCCGTGGACCTGCCGCACGACCTCGGCCAGCCGCTCCTCGCCAAAATCCTCCTCCGCCCGGTTGATGGCCTCCGTGACCCCGTCGGTATAGAGCACCAGCACATCCCCCGACGCCATCGTCGTACAGTGCTCCTCCAACTGAATCGGCTCAATCGCCCCCAGCACAATGCCCCGGCTGGTCAGATACTCCGCCTGGCCGGTGGCGTAGCGGTACATGAGGGGCGGGGTGTGGCCCGCGTTGACGTAGGTCATGCTGTCGCGGCTCGGGTCAAGGATGCAGTAGCACAGCGTGACGAACATGTCGGTGCGCGTGTCCTTGAGCAGCAGGGCGTTGGCGCGTTCCAGGGCTTCGGCGGGCGGGCGGCGGCCCAGGACGGAGGCGCGGATGGAACTGCGCGCCACGGCCATGAAGATGGCGGCGGGGATGCCTTTGTCCGACACGTCGGCGATGACAAAGCCGTAGCGGCCTTCGGTCAGCGTCAGGAAGTCGTAGAAGTCGCCCGCCATCTCCAGGGCCGGGCGCCAGAACGCCGCGACCTCCCAGCCGGGGATGACCGGCGGGCTTTCGGGCAGCAGCGACGACTGAATCTCGGCGGCCAGCGCCAGTTCCTGCTCCAGCCGCTGCCGCGCCAGCGTCTCCTGGTAGAGCCGGGCCTCCTCGATGGCGACGGCGATCTGGTCGGCCAGGGTCTGGAGGACAAACAGGTCGTCCTTGTCGAAGGCGTTCAGCCGGTTGCTCTGGACATCGAGCACGCCGAGCACGCGCGTCTCGACCTTGAGCGGCACGGATAGCTCGGAGCGGGTGCTGCGCAGGACGGCCTCCGGGTCGGGCGAGTAGCGCGGCTCGTGGGCCACATCGTTCGCCAGCAGCGGTTCGCCCTGGGTCGCTACCCAGCCAATGATGCCGTGGCCCTTGGCGATGGTGTAGCCTCGGATACGGCGCGCCTCGTTGAGGAAGCCGGTACTGGCGCGGAAGACGACGGTATCCTCCTGGACGGTGAGAATCTGGACAAAGTCGTAGCCGAAGCTGGCCTGGACCAACTGGACGACGCGGTTGAATAGCTCGTCCAGGTTGATGATGGCGGCCACCTGGCGGCTGACCTCGCTGATGGCGCTCAACTGAATGGCGCGTTTCCACTCGCGCTCGTAGAGACGGGCATTCTCCACGCCGACGGCCAACTGGCTGCCGAGGGTGCATAGCAGGCGTAACTGGTCCTGGGTGAAGGCGTTGGGCGTCTCGCTCTCCAGCAGCATCCCGCCGATGACGTCGCGCCCGGCCATGAGAGGCACCGCCAGCAAGGAGCGCGTGCCCTCCATGAGCGCCAGTTCGGGCAGGCCGCCGCTTTGCAGGGTGTCGGGGACGAGTTGCGCCTCGCGGGCGTCGCGCAGCCACTCGTTCAACCCCGCCAGCGGCATCTTGTCGGGCGGTCGGCGCTCGCCGTCCTCGACCCACAGCACGGGACGGAGGGCGTTCTTTTCGGGGTCCATCAGCACCAGGCGGAAGTCGGCGCTCAGGACGACGCGGTTGGCGTACTCGTGGGCCAGGTCGGCCAGCCGCTTCAGGTCCATCTGGGCCTGGACGATGGCCTGGCCTAGCTCCTCAAAGGTAATCAACTCGGCCACGCGCTCGTTGAGTTCCTGCCGCGTGGTGGCCTGGCGGTGGACGATCAGGCTGAGGGCGATGAGGGTGCCGGCGAGGATGGCGAACTCGGTCGCGCCGAGGCGGACGAGCACCGCCGCCATGAGGGGCGCGAGGGGCAGCGGCAGCAACTCGACGGTGATGGACCAGAACCAGACGCGGCGCAGGAAGGTCCAGGCGGCGGCGGGGCCGTCGGCCAGGGCCACGCGCAGGAACCAGCCCAGGTGGTCCAGGGCAAACCAGCTCAGGAACAGCGCGCTCATCGGGACGACCTGGTCCAGTTCGACGCTGTGCGGCGGGATGACGCCCCCCAGGCGCACGAAGAGGTTGCCGCTGATGAGGGCCATGAGCGCCTTGAGGCCGGCGTTAAACAGGGGCGTGCCGAGGTGGGTGGTGGGGTGGAAGGGGTAGCGGCGGAAGGCGTGGGCGGCCAGGTAGGCGGCTTCGCTCAGCGCGGCGATCCAGGCGCCCGTGACCGGGCCGAACAGCAGGATGGCGGCGATGTCGGCGATGCCCACCAGGCTGTGGGTGGCTTCGGGGACGATGCGGAATCCGGCCCGCTTGATGAGAGTGGACAGGACGAGGAAGACGCCCAGGATAACGGGCTGGCCCGTCAGGCCTGACTGCGCCGTCAGCAGGACGAGCAAGCCGAGGCCCAGGCCGGCGACGAGCACCTGGTAGAGGCGGGCGTTGAGGCCAAGACGCATGGGAGTTACTGGCGAGGCCAGGCTGCGCACGGGGAGGTCATCGGTCATCCATTCGCCTTTAGCTGTTGAAACGCGTGGACGGCCTGCTCCTCTGTGTCGTGGATGTCCAGAATCATGTCGAACCCGGCCATGCGGAAGATTTTTCGCACCGCCGGGTTCAGGCTACACAGTTTGACGTCGCCGCCGTGCCGCTTGGCGCGGCGCACGGCCAGCAGCAGCGTCCGTAACCCGGTCGAACTGATATAGCTGACCTGGTGGAAGTCCACCACCACACGGTGATGGCTGTCCTGGGCCAGGCCCTCCAACTCGCTCTCCAGGTAGGTGGTGCCGTTGGCGTCGAGCCGACCGCGCGGCTGGACGACCATGATGCCGGCGTCGTAGCGCGAGCTACACGTCACGACGGCCCGCCGCCGCCGCAGCATAGTTAGCTCGTTCCAGCCCGACTGGTTGAAGTGGAACTCCACCTCGTCCATCAGGCGGCGCATGAAGTACAGCCCCAGCCCGCCGATGTCGCGGTCTTCGAGCGAGGCGTTGACGTCCGGCTCGTTGATGCTGGTCGGGTCGAAGGTCTTGCCGTGGTCACGCAGCGTCACCACGAAGTCGTCGCCGTGCCGCTCGACGATGACCTCAATCGGGCCTTCCCCGCCCTCGTAGGCGTGCTCGATGATGTTGGTCACCGCCTCGTCCACCGCCATCTGGATGTTGTACGTTTCCTGGTCGGTGAGGCCGAAGTTGGCGGCCACCTCGGCGATAAACTCGGCCACCCGCGCCAGGTTTTCGGGGCGGCTGGTGATATTCAGGACGTAGCGGTCTAGCACGGCCATCGTCGGCTCCCTGAGCAGGGACCAGGGACTAGGGACTAGGGACTAGGGATGCAAATATTCACCCTGGCCCCTGGCCCCTGGCCCCTAACCCCTATTCCTTAATTCTCTTCAAGACAACCAGCGTCATGTCATCGAACTGCGGCTGCCCGGCCGCGAAGGCGTTGACGGCCTCGACAATGCGGGCGGTGAGGTCGCGGACAGAGCCAGTATAGCCGCCGCGCACCGTCTCCACCAGGCGCTCCTCGCCAAAGGCGTCCATGTCCTTGTTGATGGCTTCGGTGACTCCATCGGTATACAGCACCAGCGTATCGCCCGGCCCGAGCCGGGCCGTCTCCTGACACCAGGCCACGTCCGGCAGCACACCTAACACCGGACCGTGCACTTCCTGGGCCAGCCACTCGATCTCGCCGTTGGCCCGCACCAGCAGCGGCGGGTTATGACCGGCGTTGACGAAGTGAACTGTGCCCTCGGTGTCCAGCGTCAGGTGGAACGCCGTGACAAACATGCTCGACTCGGCGTCGGCGGCGATGAGGCGGTTGGCCTGGGTGATGGCGTCCACCGGCCCATCGTTCGCCATGATGCTGGCGCGGAGCAGGCTGCGCGACACCGCCATAAAGATGGCGGCCGGCGCGCCCTTGTCCGACACGTCGGCGATGACGACGCCCAGCCGGCCATCGGCCTGCGTCACGAAGTCGTAGAAGTCGCCGGTGACGGTGCGGGCCGGCTCCCAGCGCGGGCAGATGTCCCAGCCCGTCACCGTGGGCGCGTCGTCGGGCAGGAAGCTGCGCTGGATGTGGCGGGCCAGTTCGAGTTCCTGCGCCATGCGCTGCGCCTGGATCTCGGCCTCGCGGAGCCGTTCGTTCTCGATGGCGACGGCGGTCTGGGTGGCGATGCCGCTGGCGATTTCCAGCAGGCGCGGCGTATAACGGTCACTCTCCAGGCTCGGGTCCAACGCCATCGCGCCGACCAGCAGGCC
>CAZFUK010000040.1:0-1075 GCA_964522005.1 uncultured Anaerolineales bacterium
CCGGCACGTTGTAGCCCGGCCCGCCCGTGCCCGTGCCGCGTGGGTCGCCACCCTGGATGACAAAGCCCGGCTCGTAGCGGTGGAAGGTCAGGCCGTTGTAGAAGCCCTCGTTGATGAGGAAGACAAACGAGTTGACATGCTGGGGCGCGACATCGGGAAACAGGCGCAGCTTGACCGTCCCTTTGTTGGTGACCATCGTGACTTCATACTTCTTCTTGGGGTCAATCTGCATATCCTCGGCCATGGCGTACTGCTTGGCGGGCATAACACAGTCCTTTCTTGGGGGACGACCAAGGACCAAAGACGAAGGACGAAATGGGTCCTTGGTCTTTGGTCCTTCGTCCTCCGTCATTTGGTCGTGATGGTGACTTTGTTGATCTTGTCGCCGCGCTGAATCTTCTTGACCACGTCCATCCCCTGGACCACCTGGCCGTAAGAGGTATAGGCGCCGTCGAGGTTGGGGGTGGCCGCCAGGGTGATGTAGAACTGGCTGCCGCTGGACTCGCGCTTGGGGTTGACCTGGTCGCCCAGCCGCGCTGCCGCCAGCGCGCCTTCGGGGTGCTTGCGCTTGATTTCGGCCGGGATGTTATAGCCCGGCCCGCCCTGGCCGTTGCCCAGTGGGTCGCCGCCCTGGATGACAAAGCCGGGTTCGACGCGGTGGAAGGTCAGGCCGTTGTAGAAACCCTCCTTCGCCAGGAAGACGAAGTTATTGACGTGCTGCGGGGCGTCGGCGGGGTAGAGTTCGGCGACGATGTTGCCCCGGTCGGTCTCAATCGTGGCGACGTAGACCTTGCTCGTGTCAATCGTCATCGGGGGCGGGGCGGTGTACTTGGTGGCCGGCTTGGCGGGCGCGGTAGCCACCGTCTTGCCGACGGCGGTAGGCGCGGGCGTCGGCGCGGGGGGGAGATTGGACTGCGGCTTGGGGGCCGGCGCCTGGGTTGGCGGGGCTGCCGTGGACGGATTGCCGCCACACGCGGCGATGGTTAACACAGCGGCAAGCGCGCCCAGGGCGAGCAGGGTCTGCACTACTGTACGCAACTGTCTTCCTCCACTTGCTATGAGACCATCAATGACA
>CAZFUK010000040.1:1175-16917 GCA_964522005.1 uncultured Anaerolineales bacterium
CTGCACTACTGTACGCAACTGTCTTCCTCCACTTGCTATGAGACCATCAATGACAGATGGGGCTACGGGGTTGCCTTGGGCGCGGCCGTAGCGGCCGGCGCCGGCGTGGACGTCACAACCTGGACCGGGATGGACTGGCCGGGCGCGCCCGCCGTGACCTGGATGACCGGGGCCGGCGCGGACGGGGCGGCCGCCTGGCGGCTGCTCCACACGCCGACGGCGATACCGAGCAAGACCACGCCGGCGATGACGACAGCGGCAATTGGGATGAGCAGCCGCGTGTTGTTGTACCAGGGCGTCGTCTCCACGGTCTCCGTGCTGCGGCGGACACGGCGCGACTCGAACTCGGGGCGCTGGCGGGGGCGCGTCGGCCGGACGGACGAGATGCGTCGCCGGGAGGAGCCTCCCTCCTTGGACTCGGGCGGGATATTCGGGGTTTCAGGACGTTGGGACACAGCTACCTCGCAAAGGAGTACGGATTAGGGATGACGGATTCAGTCTTCTGCGGCGCGCCCAGGCGGACGACATGCGTCGCCTCGTCGGGCACGGCGTTGACGGTGTCCACGATCAGGCCGGCGTGCTGGACGATCCACGCCCAGTCGTAGGCGCTGTGGGCGACGACAATCACCACCGCGTCGGCCTGTTCCAGCGCCCCCTCGTCCAGGTCCACCCGCGCCAGGTCCAGCATTTCCGGCAGGAATGGGTTGCCGCCTACCTGGAAGCGCGGGACATGGGGGTCGTGGAACTCGACCCGCGCGCCGCGATGGATGAGCAATTCGATGAGGCGCTCGGCGGGTGAGTTACGGGCGTCGTCCACGTTCTTCTTAAACGCGACACCCAGCACCAGGATACGCGCCCCGCGCACCGTCTTGCCCTGTTGGGCCAACGCCTCGCCTACCAACTGGGCGACGTGGTGGGGCATGGCCTCGTTGATCTCAGCCGCGAGTTGGATGAACTTGGTAAAGAAGTCGTACTCGCGCGCCTTCCAGGCCAGGTAGTAGGGGTCCACGGGGATACAGTGGCCGCCGACGCCCGGCCCCGGGTAGAACGGCATGTAGCCGAAGGGCTTGGTGCGCGCCGCGCCAATCACCTCCCAAATGTCTATGCCCATGCGCTCGCACAGCAGGGCCAGTTCGTTGACCAGAGCGATATTGACGCTGCGGAAGATGTTCTCCAAGAGCTTGGTCATCTCGGCAGCGCGCGGTGTTGAGACGCGGTGAATCTCGGGCGTGATGGCGTGCAGGACGGCGGCGGCCAGGTCGGCGCATTCAGGGGTCACGCCGCCGACCACTTTCGGCGTGTTGTAGACGTTGAAGCCATAGGCCGTGCCGGGATCAATGCGCTCCGGCGAGAAGGCCAGGTGGAAGTCCAGACCGCCCTTCAGCCCGCTCCGTTCCAGGATGGGCTGGACCACTTCCTCTGTCGTGCCGGGGTAGGTCGTGCTCTGGAGGACGACGAGTTGTCCCGGCCGCAGGCAGCGGGCGATGCCCTCCGCCGCGTTGACGATGTGCCGCAGGTCGGGCGTCTTCTGGCGGTCGTAGGGCGTCGGGACGCAGACAAAGACCACGTCCACGTCGGCCAGGGCCGCGTAGTCGGTGGTCGCGCGCAAGCGGCCGGCCCCCACCTGGGCGGCCACCGTGTGCGAGGGAACGTCCTGGATGTAGCTCGTGCCCGCGCGCAGCCGCTCAATCTTGGTGGCGTCCAGGTCTACGGCGGTCACGCCAAAGCCCGCCTCGGCCAGGGCCATCGCCAGGGGCAGGCCGACATAGCCGACGCCGATGACGGCGACGCGAGCGGAACGATTGTCAATCCGTTGCAGCAGGTCCACACACTCTCCCGTGTCAGGCGACAGCGAACTCGGTAAACGGGCGCATGTCGGGGTGATGGAAGGCGAGCACAATGTCCTCGTTCGGGACACCCGCCTCTAACAGGTCCGTGGCTATGCCTTGTTCCAGCCAGTCCTCTTCGATATAGAACTTCTCGTGACGGATGCGCACATAAACCACCCGATTGAGCAGGTGACGACTTTCGGACCAGCCATTAATGAGCAGCATATAGTGGTCGCGTTCTTCGTCAAACACGACTTCTATCTCGCGGCCCAATTTAGGAGTACGATTGAGGAACTCAACATAGCGCAGGAGAATAGCCTTTATTATCTCACGATAGTGGACTAGTTTATCCATGTAACAACCTCCTCGCCTATCACATCCACCACAATTAAAGGCAGTTGAGCATCCTCGACAAGCCATTGAACGGCTGCCTGTCGAAAAACTGTATTATAGACTCTTTCACTAATAGCGATGAACAGTTTACGCTTAGGATCCACATTCTTTAGGAAACGGCGGTAGACTTCGTATTGGCCGAACGCCACTTCTAGTTCACGTAAGGATGAACGTCCACCAAATGTCTTGATTTCAATGGCGATCTTTTCTTCACCACGCTCGGCAGCGATAACACGCTCCGCGCCTAAATCCACAAAAACCGCCGCATCCATGAACGTAACAACTAAGGGATCGTCAGTAATCGTCCACCCGGCTTTGATGAGAGCATTCTTAACCGCGTTGTGGATGATGTCGAGGGCAGGCATCTAATCACCTTGAGACGGTGGCGGCGCAGGCGCGCGGATGATGCCGGGGCGGATGTGACGGGCCTCGCCATGCCAGGCCAGCTCCAGGCGCACCAGGGCCAGCAGCGCGAGAAGAATGACGACCCCCGCCACGGCGTAGGCTTCCAGCCAACTGGCGCGGGTTACAAACAGGGCCAGACTGCCCATGGCGCACGCGATCACCCACAGGCCGAGGACAGCCTCGCGGTGGGTCCAGCCGAGACGCACCAGGCGGTGCGAGATGTGGTCCTTGCCCGGCGTCAGGGGCGAGAGGCCGCGCCGCACGCGGCTCAGGCTGACCAGCGTGGTGTCGGCCAGCGGCACGGCCAGCACCAGCAGGGGAATCATCCACGTCACCAGCGGCGTGTTGGACGGGAAGCGCAGCTTGACCCCCACCACGGCCAGCAAGAAGCCGAGGAACAGGGAGCCACCATCGCCCATAAAGATGCTGGCCGGGTTGAAGTTGTAGACCAGGAAGCCGACGCAGGCGCCCAGGAGAGCCGCCGCCAGGCTGCCGACGAGGTACTGGCCGCTCTGGACGGCCAACAGCAAGAAGTAGCCACTGGCAATGGCGCTGATGCCGCCGCACAGCCCGTCCATGTTGTCCAGGTAGTTGATGGCGTTAGTGACGAACAGCAGCCAGGCGAGGGTCAGGAGGCCATCCAGCCAGACGTTGGCGAAGAGTTGGACGCGCACGCCGGAGAAAACGACGAGGCTGGCGGCCACGGCCTGCGCCAGGAGCTTGGGCGCGGGGTGGAGGGCGCGGCGGTCGTCCCAGATGCCCAGGAAGGAGATGAGGGTCGCGCCGACCAGGATGCCCACCAACTGGGTGACGAAGAAGCGGTCGCCAAAGGCGCCCACCGCCAGGATGGTGGCGAGGTAGATCGCGCCGCCGCCCAGCAGGGGCATGGGGGCCGTGTGCAGCTTGCGGCTGCTCGGCTTGTCCACCAGGCCCAGCCGCCCCGCCACTCGCCGCGCCACCGGCGTCGCCCCAAGCGCGAACGCCAGCGCCGCCGCGAAAATCAACATCAAGTTCAGCATGAACAATACTCCCTAACCACTCGCCCCTCGCCCCTATTTCGCTCCCTGTTGCTCCAACTCCTTGACGAACTGAATCAGGTCCGCGTCACGCGGCGCGAGTTCCTGGGCGCGGCGGGCGTAGGTCAGCGCGTCGTTGAGGCGCCCGCCCTCGCGGTACAGAATCGCCAGGTTCTTGAGCGTGCTCAAGTCGTTGGGCGCGAGCTTGAGGACTTCCAGGTTTTCCTGGATGGCCTGGTCGCGCTGCCCCGTCTGCGCCAGGGCCAGCGCGAGCGAACTGCGGGCGGTGGCCGAGCGCGAGTCGGCGGCGACGGCGCGGCGGTACGCCTCGACGGCCTTCGGGTAATCCTGCTTCAGGCGGTAGATGTCGCCCAGCACCATGTGCGGGTCCACCGAGCGCGGGTTCAGCTTGACCGCCTGCCAATAGGCCGACTCGACCTTGTCCATCTCGCCCGTCTGGGCGTAGGTATCCATCAGCCGCAGGTAGGTGTCCTGGAAGGTCGTGTCCAGTTCGAGTGAGCGGTCAAGCAGCTTGAGCGCCTGGTCCGGCTTGCCCAGGTCCAGGTAGGCGCTGGACCACTGGTTCAGGATGAGCGCGCTGTTCGGGCTTAGCTCCGCCGCCTGTTCGTAGTAATCTAACGATTTCTGGAGCAGTTGGTCACGCTGTTGCGGCGAATACGAGGCCCACGTCTGGTACATGCGGGCCAGGTTGGCGGTGTGGTCGGTGTTCAGCGGGTTGAGGGCACGCGCCTGCTCCAGGACCCCCTGCGCCTCCCGCAGCGTCGCCTCGCGCTGGGCCGGGTCGGTGGTGGCCTGGGCCTTTTCGAGCAGCGCCTTGCCCTTAAACAGCAAGTAGAAGTCCTGGGTCGGCTGGTCGCGCAGCGCCTCGTCGTAGAGCTTGAGAGCCTCGTTGTACTGGCGGCGTTGGTGGAAGTTGACCCACGCCTGCTTGTAGAGGATGTCAGCGCTCACCACGCGCAGGTTGGTGGTCCAGATGAGCCAGGCCACGACAAAGGCCACGGTGGGGTAGACCACGCCTCGCGCGCCGGCGATCCACGTTCTCGGCCAGCCCTCGTCGCGTCGGAAGAGCAGGGCCAACGCGGCCGCGCACAGCGCCAGGTAGGCGTAGAGCGGCACCGGCACCGAGGCGATGCCGTCGGCGGTGGGTCGAGTGAAGAATATGCCTTGCAGGAGCAGGTAGGGCAGCGGCACGGCCAGCAGGCTCAGCCCGGCGTACAGCCCGAACGCGAGCAGCCACTCCTCCCCCGTCTTCGGCGGCCGGCTCCCTTCCGCCAGGGCGATGGGCGTGGCGAACACCCAGGAGAAGCTGAACAGCCAGACGAGCTTCCAGTTGAAGTCGATGCCCGCCGCCGGCGCGTAGAAGTCGAAGAGCATGACCACCAGCATGACGCCCACGAGCATGCCCATCACCAGGGCGTCGCGGGGCTGCCAGCCGTCGGCCGATGTGACACTGACAGGCCGACGGGCGGGCCGACCGGTCGGTCGGCGCTCGCCGACCCGGCGTTTGGCCTCGGCGTCGCGGGCGCGGGGGACGCGCTCCTCGGCCTTGACGGTCGGCTTGTCGGCGGGCCGTGTCTCGGCCTCCACAACGGGCGCCAGACCGGGCCGAAACTGCCACAGGTAACCGGCCGCCACCAGCAGCGCCGCATAGACCCAGAAGTAGGTGCGGGTGGCGGCGATGGCGATACCGAAGTGAATCTCGATGAAGTGGGCCATCATGGCGGTGTAGAGCGCGATGATGAGCCAGCGGTACGGTTCAGCCCTGGTTTCCTGGCGTACATCTTGCAGAGTTCTCAACTGTCGCGCGAGGTGGACGGCATACGCGACAAGGTAGAGGAACAGGCCGACCATCATGCCGACGGGCAGCGCCACGCCGAAGTAGCCGGGTTCGCCGATGGTGACAAACGCGACCGAGGCGAGCAGGCCGCCGCCGAACCAGAGCAGCAGGAACAGGTTGCGCTGGCGTCGGCTCTGGATCAGGCCCAACCAGCGCAGGCCCAGGTAGAAGATCGAGGTAAAGAGGGCCATGTAGGACAGGAAGCCGATCAGGCCCGTCGAGATGAGCGCGTCCCAGGTCTCGTTGTGGGAGCGGTCGGGCGAGGCGTTGCGGCTCTCGATGTGGGCGAGGTCGGGCGGGTAGAACGGGTTGTAGGCCACCTGCATCGTCTCCGGCCCGTAGCCGGTCAGGAGGCGGGCCGGGTCACTCAGCATCAGGTTCGCCGCGCCGCGCCAGATGAGGATACGCACATCGCCGGTCGGGTTTTCCACCAGGATGCGGCCCAGGCGGCCAATGTAGGGCGCGGAGCGCAGCGAGGCCAGCGGGCTGTTGGGCAGGTTGAAGACGACGAGGAAACCGAAGACGAGCGCCGACAGGCCCAGCAGGGCGCTGACGGCGGGAATGGCGAGGCGAGGCCAGCGGCGGCGCAGCTCAAACAGGCCGAGCAGGGCAAAAAAGAACAGCCCGCCCAGCAGGCCGAGCCAGGGGCCACGGCTCTGGGCGAAGACAATCGCCAGCAGTTGGCCGACTAGAACGAGGACGTAGAACGGGATGAGGACGAAGTGGGCGAGGGGGGGATCCTCGGCATCCAGCACCGCGCCGACCGCGCGGAACAGGCGGCCCAGCGTCAGCGGTACGACCATGATGAGATAGGCGGCGACGAAGATCGAGTTGCCCATGGTCGAGGCGATACGGCGCTGGACATCCCCCAACCAGGGAAGTGGGTCGAATCCCAGGTTTTGGAGCACGCCATACAGCGTCACCGGGATGCTGTTGATGATGGCGACGGTGACCAGCCGCTCGATCTGCTCACGCTGCCGCAGGCCCTGGAGCAGCAGGAAGAAGATTGTGATATAGCTCAGCGTCGTGTAGGTGCCCTGGAGACGCTGATAGGAGCCGAAGAGGCTCTGGCGCGGGGCGATGGAGAAAATGGTGGAGATGATGAGGGCCAGAATCACGAGCAGCGTCGGCACGACCAGCGGTGTCTGGACCACGCTCCGACGCAGCCAGGCGCCCCAGGTCTCCCCCTCCGGTCGGTGCAGCCCCGTGTCCACGACTTTGATGACCCACGCCGCGGCCATGAACAGGGCGATGGAGCGCAGCAGGGTCAGCTTATCCGGCTCAAAAGTGCGGCTGGAGTAGACGTTGAAGAATAGCGGGACGCAGATCATCGCCAGCAGCCAGCCGGCTTCAATCACGCGGTCAGCGAAGGTACTAATCTTAGTGCTCATGGTCGCTAATTATACTCTCGTGTGTAAACGGGCGACAAACCTGGCGTAGTGGGCGTGTCCCAGCAGCCCGCTCGCTCGTCCTATTATCAAGACCACACTGTCGCCTGACCCCCTAGCCCCGTCCGCCCTCGGGTGTCAGCCTCGGCCACGGTGAACCGCCGTCCCTCCCCGCCCTGGCCCAGCGACCCAGGCCGACAGCCCGACCAACACGACCCCCAAGGAGAGACAGTATGACCCACTATCGCCGTTTTCTCATACCCTGTACGTTGGCCGTCATGGCCCTCGTGGCTGCCCTGGCCGGCCTGACGGCGGTGCGAGCCTCGGCGCGCGAGGCCGCGCCCGACAGCGTCTCGCCCATCAGCCCCGACGCCTTGAGCATCGAGGTCTCCGCGCCGCTGACGACGCCCACCCTGCCCGCCGTTACCCCGTCGGCGACACCGCGCCTGCCGCACGTCCGCAACTTCAGCCTCAGCCGCCAGCCTGACGGCCCCGCCGAGACGGTTTTTCCGGCCGGCACCTCCACCATCTACGCCCGCTATGAGTACTACGACTTCGACATCCCGCACACCGTGTCCGTCCAACTGCGCGACCAGTACGGCATCATCTTCTGGCGCTCGGACCGCGTCTATACTGGCGCGGGCACGGACGTCCTGACCATCACCGCCCAGTCGGTCTACGCGACGTACCAGAGTTATGTAGACAACGCGGCGGGGGTGATGGAGAGCGAACTCACCCAGGCCCTGTCGGCGACCACCCTCTCGCGCCTGGCCGTCCACATTCAGAATACGCTGGGCGCGGCGCGCGAGCTTGACGCCGGTCTCGAGCAACTCGTCCGCTATACCCCCAATGCCGCACTGCCCCAGCTAGCCGAGGCCGTCGGCGCGGTGCTGGATGCCCAGTTGGAGGCGGCGGCGGCAGTGACAACGGGAACCACGCTGCCGCAGTCGCTGGAGCATGTGCGAGCCGCGCTGGCCCATGTGCAGCGGGCGCGCGCCGCCATCGCGGCGGTCAAAGCGGCCGGACCGAACGAGAACGCGGCCACTCTCCCGGGCACGGAGAACGAACCGCTCTACGCCAACCTGCGCATTGACAACTACCCGGTGCAAACCATTGAGTGGGTCGTGGACAACGCCAAGGTCTATCGCCGTATCGCTGCGCCGCTGCGCAAGGGCGACCCGAACCACACCTACGTCCTCCAGTTGACCAACTTGAGCAACAGCGGGGCGACGCTGACGGTGCAGTTCATCCCGTCCGGCTCGACGACGCCCCTCCTGACCCGCGTCGAGACGCTCGGCCCGCGCAACGCCACGTCCCTCGTCATCGGGGAGCTAGACCAGTTACCGGCCAACTTCAACGGCTACGCGCTGATTTCGGCGGACGTCCCCTTCAACTACCAGGTGGTCGTGCGCGCCGTGACGATGACCGTCACGCCCTCGCCCACCATCACTCCCGGCGGGCCGACGCTCACCCCGACCCTGACCAGCACGCCAACACCGACGCTGGGCACCCCGGCCTCGCCGACCGTCACCGTCTCGCCGACCGCCACCCTCTGCCCCCAGGCGACGCCCGAACGCCTGGCCGTGGACCCGATCACTTCGCCCACCGACCAGCTCTCGCAGGTCGTCAAGGTCTACATCGGCAACGGCGAAGCCGTCACGATTACCACCGTCTCCGGCGTGTTCGTGGCGACCGGAAGCTTTAGCTCGTCCTCGCCCGCCAACGTGACCGTGACCCTCCTGCCCAACACGGTGCACGACCTGACGGTCCAGGCGCGGGTGCGCCAGGTCGCCGGGCCGGGCGGCTGCACCTATGGCGGCTACACCCTGACCACGACGGTGGACCGCAATGGCAACCCCCTGCGCATCGTCCAGCAGCAGCCGACGCTGCCGCCCGGGGTCACGCCCGTCATCACGGTCACGCCGACGCTCAAGCCTGAGACCGCGACCCCGACGGCCACGGCGACCCTGCCGCCCACGCGCACGCCGACGCCGACCCTCACCCCGACGCCCACGCTGACCCCGACGCCCACGCCCATCACGGCGGTTATCACGCCGGCCAGCAACGCGGCGGGCTACGTCACCAGCCAGGACCGCACGCGCAGCTACCTGGGCACCGGCGTCCTGTGGACCGGCATTGACACTCGCGCCTTCACCCCACTCATCCTGCACGGCATCTTCCAGTTCGACCTGTCGTCGCTGCCGGCCAACGCCCGGATTCTCTCCGCCGAGGTCACCCTCACCGGCGCGAGCAGCCTCTACCTGGATCCCGGCACCGGCGGCGAGTGGCGGCTGCGCCTGCTCGACTCGATGATGGACACCAACTGGACGCGGCTGAACTACTACCACATCCACAACGCGGCGGTGGAAGCCACCTCGCCCACCGTGGTCCGCACCAGTGAGGTCGGCCCCGGCCGTCCCAACACCTTCGTGCTGGACTCGGGCGCCCTCGACCGGCTCGAAGCGCGGCTGCGCACGACGCGGCGCGCCTCGTTCCGCCTGGACCTGGACGCCGTCTTCGGCGTGGGCCGCGCCATCTTCGGCTGGGACGCCCGCCCCACCCTGCGGATCACCTACACCCTGCCCTAAGCAGTCGCCTCTACGCCGTCGCCAGACCTGACAGGTTTCGCAAAACCTGTCAGGTCTCACCCGCCTTTACGCACTCGTTAGACCTGACAGGTTTTGAAAACCTGTCAGGTCTCCCTTCCCCCCAAACAACACGCCTCTCGCTGAGCGAGGGGCGTGGTCTTGAGCCTGGGAAGACCCTAAAGGTTTTGAAAACCTTTAGGGTCTCAAGCCGTCGTCATTTCAGCGTCGTTCGGTATAGCGAGCGCGCCGACCAGCGCCGCCGCCACCGCCGCACGAGCCACCAGACGCCGACAAAGGCGAGCGCGACGAGCACGGCGAAGACCAGGGGCAGGAAAATCGCGCCGAGGGACACCGTGGCCGCCGTGACATCCTCAATCGTACTCACAATGGGGTTGCCAATGCCCAGGGTACTGGCCGTCACCACCGGGCGCACCGCCGCCTTGGTGGCGTGGACGGAGCCGGCGACAATCAAGCCCGCGATGACGGCGAGGGCCGGGTTCATGTCGCGCACCGCGCCCGTCGTCGCCGCGAACAGAACCGCGCCGGCGGCCGGCCGCACCACGGTGCCGATCACGTCGTTCATGTGGTCCACGAGGGGAATCTTATCGGCCAGGAACTCGATGGCGAGGAGCACGCCCAGCGCCCCAATGACCCAGCCGTTGGTCAGCACGTTGTACGGCTCGCCCAGCTTGATCCAGTCGGTGTAGCGCGCCACCACCGCCACGATAAACAGCGGCACATAGGCATTCAGCCCGGCCGACGCCGACAACCCAAACGCCGTCGCCAGATTTGCCAGTACATCCATGTCGTCCTCCCTCACCGCGCCTGATACGTCTACTAGGTGTACGCAGCACTCCCTATCAAGTTGCATACCATAAATGCTAAAAAAGCCAGGGGTCCGCTCTGCCAATCCTAGCAGAGCAGACCCCTGGCCCAGCGCCACGCGCGCCGATGATGCGGTTAGGAGCGGACTATTGGTCCGGGTTCTCCGGGCAGAAGCCGGGGAAGATACAGCCCTCGCGCTTGGTCTTGGGCTTCCAGCGCGGACAGTCCAGGAAGCCGGCCCCCTCCTCGGTCAGCGTCAGGCTGGAGATCTTGCCCAGGTAGGGGATGCCCAGGGCGGGTGTGATGGCGAGTTTGGCCGTCACGGTGAAGCGCAGGGTATCACGGTTGAGGGCCGTGCCGGGCGCCGCCAACTCGCAGGGGGTTCGCCGGCCGTTGGACACCGGCCGCCCCACGGTCACCTCGACGTTGCTGCCGTCCGAGGCGTCGGGCACATACTGCGCCAGGAAGCTGCCCTGCGGCAGGCGGGTGCGGATGATTTCCTTGGACTCGGTTTGGAACTTACTCGGCCACTGCTCGTAGGGGGTATCGCCCCCGACATAGGCAATGTTCTGCACGGCGTCGAACACGCCGCTGCTGAGCATGAGCTTGAGCCAGAGAATCTGAATCAGGGCGGCCGAGCCGAACACGGCGACCAGGACAATCGGAAAGACGACGGCGAAGCTGATAATGGTGTTGCCGCCCTCGTCGCGGCCGAACGCGCGTAGACGCGCCAGGAGTCGGTGAATGATCATTCTTTCAGCTCTCCCTGCCCACACTCCAGGAACGACGTATGCCGCGTCACCATGCGGATGGGCTGTCCCCGGCCCACCACCTGGTTCATCATCGGTATCTGGTCGGCCGACAGTTCCAGACCGGCGTCAATGGTAAAGGTCACGTCCTGGACCTGGAGCGCGCGGTCACTCTGGGAGGTCCCGGCGCAGCGGGGCTTGGGCGAGGAGAGGCGGACGTAGACCGCCCAGTTGCGGTTCTCGCCGTACTTCAGCCAGATGTTGTTCGACTGCTGCGTCTCGAACTCGTTGGCGATAAACTGCCGCGCCGCCCCCTGCGCCTCACCTTCCCAACTGGAGAGGTAGTCGCCTTCCACTGACAGGTAGCGGGCGGCGCGATAGGTGCTGGCGTACAGCGTGTTGTAGAGCGAGATCAGCGACAACATGTAGAACGCGCCCACGGCGACCAGCAGCAGGAGGGGCGTCAGCAGGGCAAACTCCACCGCCGCGTTGCCCTCGTCTTCTCGCCCGAAGCGCCGCAGGCGTCGGGGAATCATCGCTCGGGGCATATGGCCTCCCCGTCGGCCGAATCGCGCAGGTTCACCGCCACCCGCAGCCCGCCGCTGGTGGGCAAGCCGGGCAGCAGGTTGACGCCCACGCTCACCTCGGCAGCCACGGTAAACGGCAGCACCTGGCCGGGCTGCTGGCAGTTGGACCGCTTCGGGACCGGGTTCACATCCACGTTGACCAGGTCAAAGTCGGGTCGCGTCTCCGAGTTGGAGTTCGCCATATTATTCAGACGAAACGCGGGGGTTTGAGCCAATTCGTCTTCAACCAGCCGGCGGGCGGCCATGCGCCAGACACCATCGTCCGAGCGTTGCGGTTCGGCGGAGAGGAAGCGCGCCGACTGGTAGACGCCCGCGCGGAGGGCCTGCTTGACCATCGCCACCTGCCAGACGGCGTTCAGACCAAACAGGGTCAGCAGGAACAGGGGCAGCATCAGCAGGATGAACGTACTCGTCGCGCCCTGCTCCTCGGCGTACCAGCGCCGCCCGAGCGCGGCCAACCGTCTCCAGCGCGGGAGAGCGGCGTTGTCATGGGGTGTTTCGCTCATCGTCGTGCCTTCTTGCCCGGTCGGCTGCCACCCATGGCCTGGCGCTAGGGCCGCCAGAACCACCACACGTACACGATGGACGGGAGACAGAAGACCCAGGCCAGCCGCCGTCCCTCGTTCCGCAGTTCATCACGGGTTGGGACCAACTGGCCGTTCTGCACGCGCAGCGCGACCGAGGTGAGGGTCGTCGTCAGGGGTCGGCTGCGGTAGCGGAGAATCAGGAGCGGAATCAGTTCAATCATGCCCCCCACCATCAGGACGACGGCGTAGTCCAGGGTGGGGAAGAGGGCGAACAACCCCATGAGCAGCTTGGCATCGCCGGCCATCATGAAGTTGAGTTCCCACAACACAAACAGCACCAGCCAGAAGACGATAATCTGCCACTGGTGGCCGATGACGAGTTGATACAGACCGACACCCGCCATGACCGGCAGCGTCATCCAGTTGGGGATGCGGCCGGTGCGAATATCGCTGGCGGCGGCGGCCAGCAGCCAGACCGTCAGGGCGACGCGGGCGACGAGGAACAGGTCCGGCTGGGATAGAGGGTCAAAGGGCATACGGTTTACACCAGACAGGTTACACCAGGGCTAAAGGGCCTACCGGGTGGGGCACTGGTCAGCCGTGCCGCCCAGTGACGCCAACATCGCGCACATCAAGTCGCGGAGCTGCTGGCCCACGGCGATGACCACGGCGACGGTAAAGCCGAGGATGACCAGGGCCACCACGGCCCACTCAATCGCCTCGGTGCCGTCCTCTTCCAGCAGAAAACGAACTAGCTCGCGCCACACCATAAAAGCTCTCCCACGCCGTGAGCCGGGGGGTCACGACGAACTGGCAAGCACACCCCGGCGGCAGCCGCGCCGCTGGAAAGTGGAGGGGGAAACTCCACCTCCAGCGGTACGCGCCGATCTAGTATGCGCTTGTTAGTTCCATCCACACTTCGTGATAGCGCGCCAGGCCCGGCTACGGGCGCGGCACACCCACGAGAACCTTGTCCAGCCAGCCCACGATCTGGTTCCACATCTCGTTCGCCTTGTTGCCTACGAGCAGGATGAGGGTGACAGTGAAGGCGAGGAGGATGAGCATAAAGACAGCCCACTCGATGATTTCACCTTCCTCCTCCAAGAAGAAGCGGCGCAGTTCGGTCAACATGGTGCTCGGACTCCTTTCTGAGCCTCTCAGGGCATTTACCGACACAGTGTGACAGTTGGTGTCGGAATTGACACGGCCACATTATACTCGATTATCCCCCGAATGTCAGGGTCTGCAACAGTCCCTGCAGCAGCGGGTAGGCTGCGAGGATAAGAGTAGCGAAGAAGACGCCCACGACCATCGGAACGGTCAGGACTACGGGCGAACGCTGAATTTCCTTCTCCAGCTCAGTCTGAATCTTGTGCTCGATTTCTTCCAAACTTACGTTCAACGCTTCAACTGAGGTAAGGCCGCTATCGCGCGCCAGGTCCAGGCGCAGGACCACGTCGTCGAGTTCCTCCAACTTGAAGTCCTTCGCCAGCGCCTGGATGACGGCGTCGGGCGCGATGGACAGGCGCGAGCGCACATGCTTCATCAACCGCGCGCCAAACAGCCCCTTGTTGTGGAACTGCTCGGAGGTCTGGATGAGCGCGCCGGCCAGGGTGTCCTCCAGCGACATGGCGAGCTGCAGGTTGCCGATGAAGTCGCGGACGAGCGTCAGGTCTACCCGGTAGTAGCCCGGCCGCAGCTTGCGGTCCAGCCAGTCGCGGAAGCGCCGGTAGAGCGTCGGCTTCGGTGCGCCGGTCCGCTTGTGGTGGAACCGCTTATACCGCTGCCAGCCATAGGCCAGGTCGTCGCCCACCAGCAGAAACAGGGCGACAAACATTAGCAGAATGCCTGCTGTCACAGCACCCGCTCCTTAATCGCCTGGGTGCGCATGTCAATATACCACGAGGTACCCAGGGCGACCAGCACCAACCCGATGAACAGCATGCGGGTGCCCATGCTCGCCACGTAGTACTCGCGGACCGCGCCCCACAGCCCCGTGATGACGATAATCACAAGACTGATGACCTGGATAAACGTGGTCTGGCCGGTGATGGCCGCCAGGTTGACCTCGGACTTGGACCGCAGGTCTTCGTGCCGGCGCATGCGGGCCGCCAGGTTGTCTAACGCCTGATACACGACCTCGCGGTGCGCCGTCTCCGACCGTTCTAAGATAAAGACGAATTGGTCAAGGTAAGGGTTACGGACACGACGGCGTAATTCGGCATACGCTTTTTGGGGCGAGGACGTGACGTAGAACGCCTGGACCGTCGCGGCCACGTGACCCTGTAGAGGTTCTGAGACCTTCTTGCGCGCCTCTTCCAGCGCGGCGAAGATGGCCGGGCGGACCTTGAAGATGCCCCGGAAGGCGATGACCAGTTCCAGCACCTGGGTGTCATCCTTGAGGCGCTGGGCGATGTGGAGCCGCCGGCTGAGATACCAGGTGATGCCGACCCCCACGAGGAGGAAGAACAGGCTGATGACCAGGTCGTGGTAAATGACCGCCAGGAATAGCCCCAGCGCCGCCGGTAGATACGTCTTGGGCGGATAGGTCATCCAGATCGGGGTGGCCTTGGCGCGCTGGCGCTTGCCGCGCCGCGCCTTCGTCTTATACTCGTCGTAGAGCAGATACGCCAGAATCCCGAAACATGCCAGGATGGCGATTGGTCCCATACCTCACCTCGTCCTTGGAGGGTGTGGTTGATACACTCTTCTTAAACCCGTCCAGGGCGCCTTTTACACCCTTCACGCCGCCGGTTTAGACCTTGCGCCAAAACTCGCTCACGCCTTCCAGGGGCGTGAAGCCGCTGCCGGTCCAGCGCTTGAGAATCTTCGTGTGGTACTGGCCGTTCTCGGCGCCCAGCACCGCCATCATCTCCTGCATGTGACGGCGGTAGCGGTTGGTCACCGGGTCGTAGCGTTTCGCCAGGTAGACCACCAGCCCCAGACCGCTGCCGATGATGTCGCGTCGCTCGTTGAGCGGGATACCGGAGCGTTCCGAGAGCGACTCAAGACGGGTCATCGCCAGGCGCGCGCTGTGGGCGTGCGTGGTGGAGTGGGCGATGATGCCCAGGTTGAGGGCCAGGATGTACTCCAGGGCCTCGGTGGACACAATCTCACCGATGACCAGCACGTCGGGACGCATACGCAGGACGATGGTGTTGATGGCGTCGGCCATGCCTGACGTGCCTTCGGACACGACCATGTGCAGCGGACGCTCGACCCCCAACTGGAGTTCCTGGAACGTCTCGACGCACGAGGCCTGGCAAGTGGTAGGCAGGTGCGACTAAAAGGCGTTGAGACACGTCGTCTTGCCGGCGCCTGGGCGGCCGGCGAAGAGGACAGAGACGCGCATGGACTCGGCCACTTCGGTCAGGAAGTCCACTGTCTCGCGGTCGCACGCCCCCGACTCGATGAGGTCATCGAAGGTGAGCTTGCGCAGGGAGAAGCGGCGGATGTTGATGGAGGTGCCCCGCACCGAGAGGGGCGGAATGGCCGCCGTGAGACGGGAACCATCCGGCAAGCCCAGCTTGATCTGGGGGTCTTCCGCGCCCAGTTCCTTGCCTTCCAGGTCCGCGAT
>CAZFUK010000041.1:0-4390 GCA_964522005.1 uncultured Anaerolineales bacterium
AAGAAGCCCTGTCTGCTGACCTACCACTGCGACCTGCAACTGCCCGATGGCCTGTTCAACCGTGTCGTGGACCAGGTGACGTTTAGCGCCAACTACCTGGCCGCCACGTGGGCCGACAAGATCGTCGCCTACACCCAGGACTACGCCGACCACTCGCGCCTGCTCAGCCGGTTCAAGTCGAAGATCGAGGTCATCCCGCCCCCCGTCATCATGCCTGCCCCCGCGCCAGCCGACGTGGCCGCCTTCCGCGCCCGCCACCACCTCGACGGTCGGCCCACCGTCGCCTTCGCCGCGCGTTTCGCCGCCGAGAAGGGTGTCGAAGTCCTCCTGGACGCCATGCCGACCCTGCTGGAACGCTTCCCGACGCTTAAAGTCCTGTTCGCCGGACCCTACCAGAACATCGTGGGCGAGGAAGACTACTGGGCGCGGCTGTCGCCACGCATCCAGGCCCTGGGCGACCACTGGGAGTTCCTGGGCACGCTCCACCCCCTGACCGAGATGCCCGCCTTCTTCGGCGCCATTGACCTCCTGCTCGTGCCCAGCCTCAACTCCACCGAGTCGTTCGGCCTGGTCCAGGTCGAGGCCATGCTGTGCGGCACGCCCGTCGTCGCCAGCAACCTGCCGGGTGTCCGCCAGCCGGTAAAGATGACAGGCATGGGCGAGGTGGCGGCCATTGGCGACAGCGCGGCCCTGGCCGAGGCGGTGACGCGCATCCTCAGCGACAAGCCGGCCTACGTTCGCCCGCGCGAGGAGATCGCGGCCAAGTTCGACCTGGCGCGCACCGTGGAACATTACGAGGACCTGTTCGAGGCCGAGGTGGCGCGGGTCACCCACCGCGTCGTCTTGCCGCGTCAGCGCGCCGCCGAGGGGGTGAAAGAGCGGCCGGCCGAGCCGGCAGTGACAGGAGGCCGACATGAGTGAGCCAGTCCAGGACCGCCTGTCCGAGTCGGTCTCCACGTGGGTGCCCGTCGCCTTCTCGCCCGACGACGACCCCTTCACGCGCCACATCCGTACCATGGCCCCCCACCGCGCCCTGCTGCGGGCGGTCGAAGTCAAGTTCATGGGTCAGGTGCCGCTCGTCCACCCGGTCCTCGACATCGGCTGCGGCGACGGCCACTTCGCCTCCATCGCTTACAGCGAGAAGATTGACGTCGGGCTGGACCCGCTCTGGAGCGACCTGATCGAGGCGGCCAAGCGGCGCGACGTCTACCTGTCGGTCACGCAGGGCGACGCCACCAAGATGCCCTTCCCCGACCGCGCGTTCAACACCGTCATCAGCAACTGCGTCATCGAGCATATCCCCAACAACGAGGCGACGCTGTCGGAGATCGCGCGTGTCCTCAAGCCGGGCGGCGTCTTCGCTACGACCCTGCCCAGCGAGCACTACCCGGAGTTCCTGCTCGGCAGCACGCTGGCCCGCCAAATGGGCCGACCCGACCTGGCGCGGCGGTACGGTGATTTCTTCAATAATATTTCGCACCACTACCACGTTTATCCTCCTGAGGAGTGGCGTCGCCGCCTGGACGCTGTTGGCCTGGATGTCGTCGAACACCACTACTACTTCTCCCCGGCCGCCCACCGCGCCTTCGACCTCAGCCACTACCTGGGCGTGCCCAATCTCCTGGCCCGCGCCCTGACCCGCAAATGGGTCATCCACCCGGCCCAGATGGCTCCCTTCGAGCGGTGGCTGCGCCCCTACTACGAGGAGCCGCTGCCCGACGTGGGCGCCTACCAATTCGTCCGGTGCGTCAAGCGCGCCTGACCTTGAGAGACAGAGAGACCGAGGCGCATATGCAAGTACCCGCTACACCTGTCTTGCGACGGAGTCTGACGCCGACTCTGCTCCTTGTCCTCGCGCTAGGCATCGCCGCCTGGGCGCAACGCTGGCTGACCGACTTGAGTGTACCCCTCGACGGCAAGGTGGGCTACCTGGTCGCCGTCGTCCTGTTCGTCTACGCCCTGGCCCGCTCCCCGCTTCGCCTGCTGCGGGATGCGCCGCGCGCCGAGACGGTACCGGCCGGGGTCAGCATCGTCCGCCCCGTGTGGCGGACCTGGCTGTACCGCGCGTCGGCCGTTCTGTTCCTCCTGGGCTACCTGACCTTTGGCGAGAGCAAGGGCTGCGCGACGACGCTCAACTACTGCTTCACGCGGACCAACGTGGCCCTCTGGTTCCTCGCCGTCGGCGCGCTACTGCTGGCCGCCTGGGACTGGGGCCTCACCAGCCCGGCCCAGGTCTGGGAGCGGGTGCGCGGCTTCCGCGTCAACCTGGACTGGACCCGGCTGGCGCTGATTGGCATCATGGGCGTCGGCGCCTTTTTCCTGTTCTACCGCCTCGCCAGCGTGCCGGCCGAGACGACGTCCGACCACGCCGAGAAGCTGTACGACGTCTATGACATCTTGCGCGGCCAGTACCCCATCTTCATGTCGCGCAACACGGGCCGCGAGCCGCTGTACTTCTACTGGATCGCCTGGCTCGTCTCGACGTTCAACCTGCCGGGCAACCACCTGGCCCTCAAGCTCTCCGGCAGCCTCATCAGCCTGATGACCATCCCGTTGGCCTACCTGCTGGGCCGCGAGGTGGGCGGCAAGGGCGTCGGTCTGCTGACCGCCTTCTTCCTGGCGATCTCCAAGTGGTTCGTCGCCATCACCCGCGTCGGCCTGCGCGTGCCGTCGTCGCCGTTCATGGCGACCCCGGCCCTGTTCTTCACCTTCCGCGCCCTGCGCCTCAACCGCCGCAACGACTGGCTGCTGGCGGGCCTGTGCATCGGGCTGGGGCTGATGACCTACACCCCGTCGCGCATGATTCCGGTCATCGTCGTCATGCTCATCGGCCTGCGCCTGCTGTGGGACGTAGTGACCATGCCGGGTGGCGTGCGCGCCGCGTGGCAGTACCTGCGCTACCAGATGGGCCGCGCCGGCCTGCCCGGCCTGCGCCGCTCGCCCGCGTTGGGCATCGTGGCCAGCGCGCCGGCGCCGAGTGAGCCGACCCTGCCCACCGTCGGAGGCTGGGACGCGACACGGCCCGTGCCGCCGACCCTCACCCGCGCCTTCTGGGCCAACGTTCTGCTCATGATCACCGTGGCCGTCCTGGCCTTCATGCCCCTGGTGCGGTTCAGCATCGAACAGCGCGACCTGTTCTGGTTCCGCTCGGTGACCCGCGCCTCCACCCGCGAGACCGGCCAGACCTTCAACGCCGTCGAGCGCTTCCTGGGCAACCTGTGGAACGCCGCGCTCCAGTTCAACTATCGCGGCGACAACGTCTGGGTCAACACCGTCCCCTACGACCCGCAGTTGGACCCCGTGTCCGGCGCGCTGTTTGTGCTGGGTGTCGTCTATGTGATTCTGGCCCTCGTCGGCATGGTCCGCCTGTCCAAGAGCCGGCGGGTCGGTATCTTTGGCGACCGCAGCTTCACGGCGGCGGCCTTGCTCGTCACCCTGCCCATGCTGCTGATGCCGTCCATCCTGGCGCTGGCCTTTCCCATTGAAAATCCCTCGGTTTTCCGTGCGTGTAACGCCCCGCCGGTCGTTATGATCTTTGTAGCGCTGCCGCTGGTGCTGGCGGTGCGGCGGCTGCGCGAGGCGCTGGGCAGTTGGGGGGCGGTGGCGGGCGCGGCGCTCGTCGCTTCCGTGCTGCTGGCGGCCACGGTGATGAACTACCGCACCTACTTTGAGACCTACGACTTCCAGTTGCGGCGCACAGCGCAGAACGCCGGCGAAATCGCCGAGGTGCTGGGCGGCTTTACCAAGAGCGTGGGCGACATTGACCACGCCTACATGGTCGCCTTCCCGAACTGGGTGGACACGCGCAACGTCTTCCTGGCGATGGGCGCTGGCCCGCGCAACAACTACCTGCCCGTCGAGCAGGGGGCCAACGCCGCGCGCGCCCAGGTCAACGACCCGGCGCCCAAGATGTACATCCTGAACGTGACGGACCAGCGCAACCTGCAAATCTTGCGTTCGCTTTTCCCACAGGGTCAGGTGTATACTTATCAGTCACGGACGGGTCCCGACAAGGACTTCACGGTCTTCTTTGTGCCGGCGGCCAGTGCGCCCCAGTAAGTCTAGCGAGAGAGTAGTGTATGACCACCGAGTACCCGATGCGTTCGACTGAGCGTGAGCCGTCGCGCGAGCCACGGCCCGCCGCCCCCTCGCGTCCGCCCGTGGACCTGGCGCGTGTCCTGGGCGCGGTCGCCCTGTTCATCCTCGCCTATAACCTGGGCTGGGCCATGAGTTCGCTCGTCGCCCCCGCCTGGGCGGCGTTGGTGGGCGCCTTGGGAGCGGTGATTGTGGGCGTCCTGGTGGGAGGTGTGCCCTGGTCGGCGCTCCGTCCCGCCGGGAGAACGGAGGCGGCCCCGCCCGCGACGGCGCCTCAGCGCCCACCGCCCGCGCC
>CAZFUK010000041.1:4490-16738 GCA_964522005.1 uncultured Anaerolineales bacterium
GGAGAACGGAGGCGGCCCCGCCCGCGACGGCGCCTCAGCGCCCACCGCCCGCGCCCGCCGTGGTGGCCCCGGCTGTGGTCCTGCCCGCGCCGGGCCCGGCCCCGATCCCTGCTGCGTCTGAGGCCGACGCCGCCAGCGAAGCGCCGTCGGTCGCGGCCGTAACGCCCGCCCTTGCCACCTCGGCCGTCGCCCTCTCGCCCTCGGCCGTGGAGCCTGTCGCGTCCCTGGCGGCCGCGCCGGCGATGGCCGTTCCGGTCGTTGAGGCCCCCGGACCGGCGTCTGCGGGACGGGCGAGCCGCCTTGGCGCCCCTAGCCTGCCTACCTGGCCGACGCTGGCCTGGCCGGCGGCCTGGCTTGGTGCGCGGCTGGACTGGCTCGGCCTGGTCCTGTTCCTGGCCTGCCTCGGCGTGTATGCCTACACCCGCCTGACGGCGCTGGACGCCTTCCCCATCTACTTCTTTACCGACGAGGCGATTCACCCTGTCCTGGGTACCGAACTCGTTCAGCGCGGCTGGACCGACGGCGCGGGCCGCCTCTTCCCGCCCTACTTCCAGAACGGGCAGTACTGGAACCTCAGCCTGTCGGTCTACCTGCACGCCATCACGGCTACGCTGTTCGGCAAGTCCATCCTTGTCACCCGCGCCACCTCGGCCCTGGTCAGCCTGAGCGGCGCGTTGGCCGTCGGCCTGATACTCAAGCTGATCTTCAAGAGCCGGTTGTGGTGGGCCTCGGTGCTCGTCCTGACCATCATGCCCGCCTGGTTCATGCACTCGCGCACGGCCTTCGAAGTCGTGCTCATGGTGTCGTTCTACTCGTGGTTCCTGCTGTTCTACCTGCTCTACCGCTACCGCAACCCGCTCTTCCTGTTGCCGGCCCTGCTGTTCGGCGCGGCCACCTTCTACTCCTACTCCAACGGCCAGTCGGTCATGGGCATCACCGGCGCGCTGCTGGCCGTGTCCGACCTGCGCTACCACCTGCGCCACTGGCGCATCGTGCTGCTCGGCCTGGCCGCCCTGCTGCTGGTGGAGTGGCCCTACATCCGCTTCCGCAACCTGTACCCCGACGCCGTCTCCAACCAGTTGCGCATCCTCGACTCCTACCTCTTCCACGCCATCACGCCCCAGGAGAAGGTCACCAACTTCATCACGCGCTATCTGCGCGGGCTGTCGCCGGGCTTCTGGTTCTTCCCTAACGAGCTTGAACTCATCCGCCACCGCTGGCCGGGCATGGGCAACATGCACCTCGCCACGCTGCCGTTCTGGCTGGTCGGCGTGGCGGTGGCCGTGTGGCGCGTCAAGTCGCCCGCCTACCGCACCATGCTCATCGCCCTGCTGGCCGCGCCCGTGGGGGCCGCCCTGGCGGACATTGGCGTGCTGCGCGTCCTGGCCTTTATCGTCCCGTCGGCCGTCCTCGTCACCCTGGGCCTGGACTGGCTGCTGAGCCTGCCGCGCAACCGCGTGGTCTATGCCGTGGGCGGCGCGGTCGTCCTCGTCTTCGGCGTCGTGACCAGCTTCAGCATGCTCAACGACGCCCTGGTGCGTGGCCCGCTGTGGTACCAGAACTACGGCCTCTACGGCATGCAGTGGGGCACGGAGCAAATTTACGGCTATCTGCCGGAGTACCTCAAGCAGCATCCGAACGCCCGCGTGTTCCTGTCGCCGTCGTGGGCCAACGGCACGGAAATCTTCAACCGCTTCTTCATCCCCAACGAGGGGCGGGTCCAGTTGGCGAACATTGACGCCTTCATCAACGACAAGCGCTCGCTCGACCCCAACATGATCTTTGTCATGACGCCGGACGAGGTGGACCGCGCTAACGGCAGCGGCAAGTTCCAGCCCATCCAGGTCGAGCAGGCCATCCCGTATCCCAACGGCGCCAATGGCTTTATCTTCGCCCGCCTGAGCTATGTTCCCAATGTGGACCAGGTTTTCCAGGCCGAGAAAATCGCCCGCACCCGCCCCGTCACCTCCCAGGTGACGATCAAGGGCGAGACGGTGACCATCAATCACTCGGTCTTTGACAGCGGCGAGGCGAAGCACATCGTGGACGGCGACCGCTTCACGCTGGCGCGGGGCCGCGAGGCGAACCCGTTGCTGGTCGAGTTTGTCTACCCCACGCCGCGCCCGATTACGGGGCTGGCCGCCGACATGGGTTCGATGGACTTCTCGCTGACGGTGTCGCTCTACGCGACGGCCACCAGCGACCCGGTCACCTACACCGAGAGCTATCGCGGGCTGCCGCCCGACCCGCATGTCGAGATGACGTTCCCGAACGCGCCGCCGCAGGTCACCAAGGTCCGCATCGAGATCAAGGACTTGAACGCGGGCGAGATGGCGAAGATTCACGTCCGCGAGTTGACGCCGCGCTAGGGTGGGCGGCCTGGTGGGGGATGAAGGTATGTTGCTGCGACGTGTGATGTGGGGGAGCATGCTGGCGGGCGCGCTGCTGCTCGCCCTGCTGGGACAGTTTATCCTGTTGGCGCGGTCGGCCCAGTGGGTCATCGGCCTGGCCGTCTACCTCGCCGCGTTGGCCTTCCTGTGGTTCGGGTTGCGCCAGTTGGAGGTGGAAGTTCCCTGGCTGCGGCCAGCGCGCGAGGAGGATCAGCCCCTCCCCGTCGCGCCCCGGTCAGGCCCACCATCGGCCCCCGTCGCCGTGCCGCCCCCGGTGGTGGCTCTGCCCGCCCCGCCCTCGCCCCTCGAACTGGGGAGTGACCTGGCCGAGGGGGAGCCGCCGCCTCCACCGCTATCGTCCGTCGTCGCAGCGCCAGACGTCGTCGCCCCTGAGGCCGAGGCCGCCGTGCCACCGGTAGACGAGGCCGAGGCGCCGGCCCAGGCGGTTAAGACGTCCTGGTGGGGGGAGGTGCGCGCGGATGCCGCCAGCGCGTGGACACGGCCCAGCCCCCTCCAACTCGTGCTGGGCGTGGGCAGCGTGATAGTCTGGCTGGTGGGCGTGTGGTTGAGCCTGGGCACAGGCCAACCGCCCGAGATGCAGCGGCTGGGCGGCTGGTTGTGGGCCGCCAGCATGGCCTTCTTCGTCGCGGCGATTGTGGCGCGGCGTGAGACCCGCGCCCCGACCATCGCCGCCCTGCCCTGGACCCGCCTTGAGATTGGCGCGGTCATCGGCCTCACCCTGCTGGCGTTTCTGTCGCGCGTCTACCTGGTGGGCGACATTCCCTTCCCGATTCAGGGCGACGAAGGCTCGATTGGCATGTCCGGCCTGCGCTGGCTGAACGGCCAGGTCAGCAACTTCTTCGTCACCGGCTGGTCCGAACAACCGATTCTGTCCTATCTGCCGACCGCGCTCTTCCTGTGGCTGCTCGGCCCGGATGTGGCCGCGACGCGCATGTTGTCGGCCATCGAGGCGGCGCTCACGGTCCCCTTGCTCTACTGCCTCGGCCGCCGCATGTTTGGCCCCCTCGTCGGGTTCCTCTCCGCCCTCTTCCTCCTCGGCTGGGCCTATCACATCCACTTCAGCCGCCTGGGCTGGTACAACGTGGGCGACGCCTTCTGGGCCGCCCTGGTCTTCTGGCTGACTTACCGCGCTACCCAATCCCAGCGCCAGCGAGACTACCTGTGGGCCGGCGTGGCGGCCGGCCTGGCCTGGTATTCCTACCTCGGGGCGCGGCTGGTGTGCGCCCTGGCCCTCTTCTATGTCGTGCTGCCCGTGATTCGGGACCGCCGCTACCTGGCGCGCAACTGGTCGGGCATCCTGACCATGCTGGCGGCCATCGCCATCGTGGCCGGGCCGCAGATTATCTGGTTCTCGCAGCACCCCGGCTCGTTTATGGCGCGCATCAGTTCCATGGGCACGCTCCAGTCGGGTTGGCTCCAGCGCGAGTCGCAACAGTTGGGCGTCTCACCCCTCCAGTTGACCCTGCAGCGCACCTGGGACACCTTCCAGGTCTATACCACGCGCCAGGCGATTGGCGGGTTCTTTGAGTCCGACCGGCCGCTGCTCGAACCACTGGCCGCGCTGCTGTTCATCGTCGGGATGCTGGTCTCCTTCGTCCGCTTCTTCGAGCCGCGCCACATCATCCTGCTGACCTGGTTCTTCTCCGTCCTCGTGGCGAGCGGCGGCCTGACCATTGACACGCCCTGGCACCGCATGCTGCTCTCCGCGCCCGCCGTGTGCATCTGGCTCGCCCTGGCGCTCAAACTCGGCGTGGACCTGGTCAAACGGGTCCGCGTCGCCCCGCGCTGGCTCGCGCCGGCGGTGAGCATCGCGCTGGTGGCGGCGCTGTCCGCGCGCAGCGCCGACTACTACTTCCGCGACTTTATTCCGAGCAACCGCTTTGTGACCTATGGCTCGGAGTTGGGCCAGATCATGGGCTACTATCTGCGGGGGCTGGGCGGCCAGTACAACGCCTATTTTGGCGGCGCGCCGCGCATCTTCTTTGACTTCCCCTCCATCCCCTACCTGGCGCCGGCCGTGCCCAAGCAGGACATGGCCTACCCGCTTACGGCTGATAATCTCCCGCTCGTCCCGCCCGGCCGGAACGCTGTCTTTATGGTCATCCCACCCCGCCGCGCCGACCTGGACCTGATCGCCCGGCGCTACCCGGGCGGCGTCTTCCGCGAGTTCCCCAGCGTCCACCCCAACGAGATGCTGTACTACTCGTATGAGGTCCAGAACCCACGTTAAGGGACGAAGGACGCACCTCGTCAGGGGAACTGGAATGGGGAATTCAGTCTCCGGCTGGTCCATGCGTCGTGACAGTCAGGAGGGGGAGATATTGATAATGACCAACTATGTTGTCGTCCCGACTTATAATGAGGCAGATAACCTTCCTCCATTAGTGAGTCAGTTACTCGAATTGGACGTTGATATAACGGTCTGCGTGGTGGATGATAACTCGCCTGATGGGACCGGGCAAATCGCGGACGCCTTGGCGCGAGACACGGGGCGAGTCGTGGTTCGTCACCGCCCGGGCAAAATGGGACTGGGAACGGCCTATGTCGAAGGGTTTCGTACCGCCCTGGGCCTGGGCGCGCAACGTATCATGACCATGGATGCTGACTTCTCGCATCATCCGAGGTATGTGCCCAATGTTATTGCCTTGACCGACCATGCCGACCTGGGCATCGGCTCGCGCTATGTGCGAGGCGGGGCGACCCTCAACTGGGGCCTCGACCGCCAACTGCTGAGTTGGGCAGCGAACACGGTGGCGCGGGCGGCGCTGCGTCTCCCGGCCCACGACTGCACAGCCGGTTTCCGCTGCTACCGCCGTGAGGTGCTGGAGACCGTTGACCTGGACGCTATTCGGTCCAACGGTTACTCATTCTTGATTGAGATGCTCTACCAGGTGGCTCGCCACGGATTCTGTGTGGCCGAGACGCCCATCCTGTTCGAGGACCGCCGCTTTGGCCTGTCCAAAATCTCACGTCAAGAGATTTGGCGCGCCAGCTTGACCGTTGGGCGATTAGCCCGTCAGGGGAACCTATGGACGACCTAAACACCCTCGATCTCCAGCCTAGCCAAAGCGCAGCTCTGGAACACTCAACCTCAAGTGCCCTCCCCCTGTCTGCGTCTCCCTCTGGGATGCGTCTTGGTGAGCGGCTGGCCGCTTTGGACTGGCTCACCCTGGCCGAACTCCTTGTCATTGCACTGTGGGCTATCGTCGTGACGTGGCCCTGGTTGACGATGAATATGGATGTTATCCCACTTGGGGGTGAGTATCATGGCGCGATTCAGATCCACTACATGTGGAATGAGGCGCGCGAATGTGGTTGGTGTATGATGTGGTACGGGAGTGTCGGGGGCGGCTATCCTTCGTTCGTTGACCCGAATGGTAGC
This sequence comes from uncultured Anaerolineales bacterium, assembly GCA_964522005.1. GTDB lineage: Bacteria > Chloroflexota > Anaerolineae > Epilineales > JAHCIE01 > JAHCIE01. The sequence goes on from CAZFUK010000041.1 coordinate 10,284, forward strand.
CAACTACACCCGTTGGTTATCGTGGCATCGTTGATATGGGGTGTACTGAAAGGCTCCCGCGTCGTTCTGGGAGGAATCTTCATTTTGGCCGGTCTGGCTCAATGGTGGCTGGGGCGCGTTCTGGGTGTGGGCCGAGTGGCACGGCTCTGGACAGCGTGTATGGTCATTGCAAGCTCCCATTTGTCGGTGCGTATGCAGGGAGGGTATTTCCCGCAGATTGTCGCCACAGTAGCCGCGAGTCTGGCGATCCCGGCGATTGTATTGCTCGGGAGAAGACCTCACCTCCGCCATGCAGCCCTGCTCGGCATCATCCTGGCGCAATTGATTGTGTCAGGGAACGGGTATCCACAGGTAGCTCTCCTGCTCGCGCTGCCCGCTGTCCTCGTACTCCTGGACTGGAACAAGGCGGATAAGGCTAAATTTTTCGGCTATTTCGGGATAGCAGGCATCATGGCGCTACTGGTGGCGGCGCCCTTCCTGGTGCCATTTATCCGCTTCTTCTCAGAGTTCGCTAAGGATACTGATCCTAATTTCGGTAGCGCCCAATCGCTAACCTACATCCCCTTTAATCTGCTGATCCAGGATATGCGATACTACGATAACCCGAGCATAGTCCCGAATCCGTGGCCCTCGCACTACCTGATCTTCATTGGCTGGATACCTGTGTTGTTGGCTATCTGGGGGTTACAGGGAAATGGCCGTCCCTGGACTCGAAAGGCGGCTCTCTTTTTAGCATTATTTGCCGGCCTTGTTTTCTGGGCCTCGGCTGGCGGCCCCCAGTCGCTGATTATTAAACATGTTCCGATCCGCCAGATTGGTCAGTTCTTTGCCGGCGCTCGCTTCACACCGTTCATGTCAAGCCTCGCTGTCCCTGCCATCTTAGGCCTAAGCGCGCTGGGATTAGATCGTATCCTACGTCAGAAGTTTTGGCCTAAGCTGCGCGGGCAGGTTTCCGCCGAAGGCACTTCGTCTAGCATGATCGAGCTAGACAGCCGATGGCTTCTCGCCATTCCCTTGCTGTTCGCCCTGCGCGAGGGATATACCCTAAGTCGCAACTGGATTCAGATGCGGCCGCTGGGGCCGGAGATACCGGCGGTGATCGAGGCGCTCCGTACCCCTGATTTGCAATGGGTGAATGTACCTTATGGTGAAGGCCCGTTTGTAGCGCCAGCCGTTGAAGCGGGCCTGAAGTTAGCGACCAATTCCTATCTGACCTGGCATTGGCGTGACCGTCCCTATCCAGAGCCGGCCATAGAGATTCACCGTGTGGCGGTCCCAGAGGGCATGACGCGACAGGGAACAGTCGCAGGCATGGTTTTTAATGTCGCCAGGAGCCGCGCGTATGCAGCGGTGTCCGCCCCTTCTGGTGAGCGCACGGTGTGTACCGCGCAAGGCAAGGGGGGCAATATTGATGTTCAATGTGACCTGCCGCAAGCCGGCAGCCTGACGACGCTAGAAAACAACTGGTCGGGCTGGCAAGCCTGGATAGATGGACAGCGAGTGGAGTTGAAGCCAAGCCGGTGGTTGGTGGTGGATGTGCCTGAGGGGAGCCATCGGATTGAATTCCGCTACCGTCCCTGGGATGTGCCGGTTGGCCTAGCGCTCATGCTCGTCGGCCTCATCCTCTGTGGGCTGATATGGTGGAGAGGAGATAGGGTAGAACCTGTAACATAAGCGACAGCCTGACTCGTGAACGCCGTTTACAAGGCGCTGTCTGCCTTGCAGGATGGCCGCGTAATTTGGTGCGCGGCCATCTTGTGCGTAAAATTCGCCTGTTATCATCATGATGAGTGAATAGAGTTCTACTCGAGCGCGTTACCCTAGAGGATGTGAGTCGGGTTGCTGGGTTAGGAGGCGAGTGTGGAAAAAGCGATTGAGGGCGCGGCGCCCGCCATTCGGCCGGAGGCGCCGGCGACGCCCGTGCGGGCGGGCCAAACCACGTGGCTCAACGGCGTGGTCTTAGCCCTGTTCCTGGGCGCGATCTTTGCCTTTGGGATTTACTTCCGCTCGGTCGGTCGCAACTGGGATGAGGGGCAGAACCTCCATCCCGATGAACGCTTCCTGGTCATGGTGACCAACGCCGTCCAGCCGGTCAAGAGCGTGGGCGAGTACTTCGACACGGCCAAGTCGCAGTTGAACCCCTACAACAAGGGCTTCGGCTCCTTCGTCTACGGGACGCTGCCGCTGTTCATCGTGCGCAACACGTCGGAGATTTGCCGCGAGTGCGGCTGGCTCCAGAGCTTGCTGGGCGTCAAAGGCCCCTTGACGGGCTACGGCGAGACGACGCAGTTGGGCCGTTTCCTGTCCAGCGTGTTCGACCTGGCCGCGCTGGTGGTCCTGTTCTTCATCGCCCGGCGGCTCTACGATACGCGGGTGGCCGTCCTGGCGACGGCCCTCGGCGCCTTTAGCGTCCTCAACATCCAGCAGTCGCACTACTACACGGCGGATACCTTCGCCAACCTCTTCGCCATCCTGACCATTCTCTTCTGCGTTCGCGTCCTCAAGGGTGGCGGCTGGAAGGACTACGTGGGTGTCGGCGTGTTCTTCGGCATGTCCATCGGCAGCCGCATCAACCTGCTGACCCTGGCCGGCCTCATCGTCATTACGGTCGCCGTGCGCCTGCTCGACGCCTGGCGCGGGCGTGACCTCACCCCCGCGCAGACCCTCGCCCCCAACCCCTCTCCCAGGGGGAGAGGGGAGGACCGTAGGGGCGAGGTCACCTCGCCCCTACCCCCCTCTCCTTCCTTCCCTCTCCCTATGGGAGAGGCCCAGGGTGAGGGTCTGATCCGTCCCACCTTCGAATCCGTCTGGCTGGGCGCCGTCCTCATCCTGCTCGTCACCCTGGTGACCTTCCGCGTGGTCATGCCCTACGCCTTCCTGGCCCCGGACGCCAGCCCCACCAGTTGGCTCAAGTTCAACCCGCAGTGGCAGGCGGACATGGCGGGCGCGCAGCGCATGAACCGGGGCGACGTGGACGTGCCCTTCGGCCACCAGTGGACCGACCGTTGGCCGCTGTGGTTCCCGTTCTACAACATGGTCTGGTTCGGCCTGGGCATCCCGCTCGGCATCGCGGCTTGGACGGCGTGGGGGGTCGCGCTGTGGCAACTCCTCGCCTCGCTCTGGCCCAGGCGCGGCCGGCCCTGGTCGCTGGACCCGCTGCTGGACAGCCCGCTGCTGCGCTCGCACCTGCTGCCCGTCGCCTGGATCGGCATCACCTTCCTGTTCCACGGCACGCAGTGGGTCAAGTCCGTCCGCTACTTCCTCCAGATGTACCCCTTCATGGCGCTCATGGCCGGCTGGCTCATCGTCTACGCCTGGGACCGCGCGGCAGACGCGGCGGCGAGCCGAGGGCCGGCGGGCCGCGCCTGGACGCTCGACAAGGCGGTGGCGGGCGTGTTCGCCGGCCTCGTCCTGGTCGGGACCTTCCTGTTCGCCCTGGCCTTTGTGACCATCTACACCAAGCCGGTCACCCGCGTGGCCGCATCGCGCTGGATTTACGAGAATGTGCCGACGGCGGCGACGATTAAGCTCGCCACGTCGGGCGGGCCGCGCCAGGTCCAGGCGGCCATTCCCAAGGGCTTCGCCTGGCCGCAGAACAACACGCCCAACATCACGCCCTTCAAGGTACCCGCCGAGGGGACCATTACCGGCATCACCCTGAACTACCTGTCCGACCCGACGCGCGACGCCGACGCCGAAACGCTCGATGTCGTCGTGGCCCGCGACCCGGGCGGCCAGACCGTGCTGGCGCGCGGGCAGGCGACGGCTAACCTGGAGCAGGCCGGACCGCGCGGCATGTCGGTGGACGTGAACCTGGACAGCGGGGCGGGCACGGCGTTGGACCCGGGGCAGGAACTTTTCCTGGTCACCCGCGTGACGCGCGGCGCCCCGGTCCAGGCCGGCACCGCCAACCTGGCGAATGAGCACTGGGACGATGGCATCCCGCTGCGCCTCGATGGCCGCGACGGCTTCAGCATCTACAACGGCCTCGAGATCACCAACTACGACGAGGATGAGCCGGCCAAGCTCAAGAAGCTGGTAGACCGCATGGACCAGGCCGACTACATCTTCATGACCTCCGGCCGTCTCATCGAGTCCATCCCGCGTCTGCCCATGCGCTGGCCGATGACGACGCGCTACTATGACTATATGCTCAACCGCCCCGAGGAGTTGGGCTATACCCGCGTCGGCGAGTTCAGCAGCTACCCGCAGTTGGGGCCGTTCGTCTGGAACGACGACTCGTCCGAGGAGCAGTTCCGCGTCTACGACCACCCCAAGGTGCTCATCTTCCAGAAGACGGCCGCCTTCAACAAGGCTGAGGTCGAGCGCAAGCTGGGCGAGGGCATCGAGTGGGACAAGATCCAGCGGCTGTGGGACAAGGAAGCGACCAACGTCTATAACAACGCGCGCTGGCGGAAGATTCCCGTCATCGGCGGGCTGATCGCCAACCGCCTGGCGCCGCTGCCCGAGCAGACGCGCGCCCAGGCCGCCGCCGCGACGCCCGGCGCCCCCAGCGCCGCCAAGACGACGCTCATGCTGCCGCAGGCGGACGTGGTGCGCCAGCAACTCGGCGGCACGTGGTCGGCCATCTTTGACCCGGCCTCGCCGCTGAACACGAGCAGCGTCCTATCGGTGCTGGTCTGGCTGCTGGCGATCTATGTGCTCGGCCTGGCCGCCTTCCCCATCGCCTTCGCGGTCTTCCACCACTTGGGCGACCGAGGCTGGTTCAGCAGCAAGATCACCGGCCTGCTCCTGGTCAGCTACGGCGCGTGGCTGGTCGCCAGCGTGCAGCGCGTTGTGCCCTTTGGGCGCGGGCTGGTCTGGCTGGTGATGGGGGCGCTGGTCCTGGTCGGCGCGCTGTTCGCGTGGCGGCAGTGGTCGGGCATCCGCGCCTTCCTGCGCGAGCGGCGGCGCGACCTGGTCGCGGGCGAAATCGTTTTCCTGGCGCTGTTCGTCGGCTTCCTGTTTGTCCGCATGGGCAATCCGGACCTGTGGCACCCGTACATGGGCGGCGAGAAGCCCATGGACTTCGCCTACATGAACGCCGTCATTCGCGCCCAGTTCTTCCCGAACTATGACCCGTGGTTCGCCGGCGGCCAGATGAACTACTACTACTATGGCTTCGTCATGGTCGCCACGCTGGTCCTGATGACGGGCATCATCCCGGCCATCGCCTACAACCTGACCATCCCGGCCTTCTTCGCCCTGACCGGCATCGGCGCCTACGCCGTGGCCTACAACCTGGTGGACAGCCGCCGGCGGGGCGGGACGCGGGAGATGACGCCCGACGGCGAGCCGCTGGTCGTCTCGACGCCTACCGTGTTCGCCACGCTGGCCGCGCTGTTTGTGGCCGTGGTCGGCAACCTGGGCGAGGTGCAGCTCATCGTCAAGGGGCTGGCCGACCTGAGCGGCGGGGGCAGCGTCCAGAGCAACATCCCCGGCCTGTCGGCCATCTTCAACACCGTTGGTGGCCTCCAGAAGATGATGGCCGGGCAGCACCTGAACTTCCGCCAGGAGTGGTGGTACTGGAACGCCAGCCGCGCCATCCCCCACCCGCCGAACGAGATTGTGCCCATCACCGAGTTCCCGTACTTTACCTTCCTGTACGGCGACCTCCACGCCCACATGCTGACGCTGCCGCTGACGCTGCTGGCGCTGGCCCTGGTCCTCAATATTATCTTGCGGCCCCGCAATCGCTGGACGCTGGGCACGGCGCGGGTCGGCTGGCCGACCGTCTTGCTAACCTGGGGGCTGCTGGGCCTGACCGTCGGCGCGCTGCGCCCGGCCAACACCTGGGACTACCCGACGTACATGGCGATTACGGTGGGCGCGTTCGCCGTCCACGCCTACCGTTCGCACGGGCTGACGGCCCGCGCTGTGGGCGAGGTTCTGTGGCGCTCGGCCCTGCTGGCGCTGTTGACGACGCTGTTCTGGCTGCCCTACATCACCAGCTTCGCCACCGGCTTCAACACCGTCGAACCCTGGCAAGGCTCGCGCACCGTCTGGTGGTCGTACCTGGTCGTGCATGGCTTCTTCCTGTTCAGCCTGGTGACCTTCGTCCTGTTCCAGGTGCGGAACTGGCTCCAGACGCAGGATACCCTCGAACGGCAGGCGGCCGCCCAGCGCTTCCTGCTCCAGGCGCTCGGCGTGCTGGCCGTGGCCGTGGTCGTGCTGGCCCTCGGCAACTACGGCTCGTTTGTCATCGGCCTGCCCATCGTCGTCGCGGCGGGGTTACTGCTCTTGCGGCGGCCGACGGAGGACGGAGGACGGACGACGGACGACGGACGACCGAAGACAGAGGAGGCTACGTGGACGACAGACGGCGGGACAAGCGACGTAACGCCTCCGGCCTCCGTCCTCGGTCCTTCGTCCTCCGTCTCGGCTCCCACCCCGGCCACGACGTTCATCCTGCTCACTCTGGCGGCGGCGGTGTCGCTGACGCTGATGGTGGATGT
>CAZFUK010000042.1:0-16558 GCA_964522005.1 uncultured Anaerolineales bacterium
GTTGCGCGCCGAGGCCCAACGGCTGGCGGACGAACGGACGGCCCTTCGCCAAACCCTTGACCCGGCCGAGGCCAGTCTGGCGGCGCTCGACCAGGCTGCCCGCGCCCTGGACGGCGAATTGGCCCAGGCGCGCGAAGCGGCGGTGGCGGCGGCGCGGCTGGTGAGCCAGGCGCAGAGCGAGGCCCGCGAAGCCCAGGACCGCGCCCGCCGGCTCCAGGCCGACATCGAGGCCGACCTGGACCTGCTGCCCCGCCCGGTGGAGGGCCTGCCGCAGCAACTTCGCCTGGCCTACGCCGGGCAGGCTGAACTCCCGCCCGTGACCCAGTTGCCCCACGACCCGGAAGACCGCCTGCACACGGTCAAGAGCCAGGTGCGCCGCCTGGGTAACCCCGACCCGGACGCGCTGGCCGAGTTCCAGGCGCTGGGTCAACGCCACGCCTTCCTGACGGGCCAGGTGGCCGACCTGGACAAGGCCGCCACCGACCTGCACGCCATTATCGCGGAGTTGGACGCGGCCATGACGACCCGCTTCACCGAGGTCTTCGACCAGGTGACGGTGCGCTTCGCCCGCAACTTCAGCCTGCTGTTCGGCGGCGGCAGCGCTAAGATGCTGCTGGCCGACCACGGCGGCGTCGAAATCCAGGCGCGCCCCCCCGGCAAGCGCCTCCAGCCCCTGTCCCTCCTGTCGGGCGGCGAGCGCGCCCTGACCGCCTGCGCCCTCATCTTCGCCCTGCTCGACGTCAGCGGCACGCCCTTCTGCCTGCTGGACGAGGTGGATGCCGCGCTGGACGAGGCCAACGTGGGCCGCTTCCGCGCCGCCCTGGAGCGGCTGGCCGCCCGTACCCAGGTCATCCTCGTCACCCACAACCGGGGCAGCATCGAGGCCGCCCACGCCGTCTACGGCATCACCATGGGCGGCCAGGGCGTCTCGCAGGCCATCTCGCTGCGGCTGCGGGACCACCGGCGCGAGCAGGCGGCCGGCGTCGCGGCCGATTAAAGTGTCTCGAATCAAAAATACCCTCCCGAAGGTCTGAGAACCTTCGGAAGGGTATTCGGGTAGCGGCTTACTGCGTGGCGATGGCGGCGCGGTTCCCGCGTAGGACGTACTTCTGTATCTTGCCCGTCGCCGTCTTGGGCAACTCCGGCACCAACGAAATCCACTGTGGGGCCTTGAAGTGCGCCAGGTTGGCGCGGGCGAATTGGCGCAGCTCGTCTTCCGTCACACTCGCGCCCGGCCGCACCACGACAAAGGCGTGCGGCGCTTCCCCCCACTTCTCGTGGGGCATGCCCACAATCGCCACTTCCTGGACCGCCGGATGGCGCAGCAACACGCCTTCCACCTCCACCGTCGAGATGTTCTCACCCCCGCTGATAATCACATCCTTGATCCGGTCGCGGATCTCGACGTAGCCGTCGGGATGCACCACGGCGGCGTCGCCGGTGTGGAACCAGCCGCCGCTCATCGCCCTCTCCGTGGCTTCGGGGTCGTTGAAGTAGCCCTTCATCACCACGTTGCCGCGCACCACGATTTCGCCCATGGTCTGGCCGTCGTGCGGCACTTCCTCCCCGTTGCCGAGCACTACCTTCAACTCGCCGGAGGAGACGAGTTCGACGCCCTGGCGCGCCTTGATCACGGCCCGCTCTGGGGGCGAGAGATGGGCATGCTCAGGCAGCTCTTCACAGATGGTGATGAACGGCGCGGTCTCGGTGAGGCCGTAGACCTGGGTGATATGCCAGCCTAGCTCGCCCTCGATGCGCTCGATGGTCGCAGCGGCGGGCGGCGCGCCGGCGGTTAACAGGCGAATGCCGCGCGGCGCGGTTCGCCGCAACTCCTCCGGCGCGTTCGCCAGGCTGATCAGGACGGTGGGGGCCGCGCAGAACAGGGTGACACCCTCGCGGTTCATCGTGTCGAAGATGACCTTCGGCTCCACCCGACGCAGACAGACGTGCGTTGCCCCGCGCGCCGTAATGATCCAGACAAAGGTCCAGCCGTTGGCATGGAACATGGGCAGCGTCCACAGGTAGCGGTCTTGCGGGCCGACCGGGTAGTGCGCCAGCGTGCCCAGGGCGTTCATGTACGCGTTGCGGTAGGTAATCATCACGCCTTTGGGGCGCGAGGTGGTGCCGCTGGTGTAGTTGATGGTGATGAGGTCGCCCTCGTGGATGGGGGGCCGCTCGAAGTCAGGCGAGGTGGCGGCCAGGACGGCTTCATAGTCGGTCCAGCCCTCCTTTTGCCCCTCCAGCGCGACATATTGCTCGACGTTCGGCAGTTGGTCTCGAATGCGGTCCACCACGTCCAGGTAGTCGCTATGGGCGCATACGATTCGCGCGCCGCTGTGGTTGATGATATAGGCGAAGTCGTCGGCCGTCAGCCGGTAGTTGATCGGGACCAGGACGGCGCCGATTTGCGGCACGGCGTAGAACGACTCGAGCTGCCCGTGGGTGTTGGGGGCGATGTAGGCGACCCGGTCGCCCGGCTGGACCCCAAACTGCTGTAACGCCGACGACCAGCGGTCACACCGCTCAAAGAACTGGCCGTAGGTCAAGCGCAGGTTGCCGTCCACGACCGCCTCACGGTTGGGGTACAAGCGTCGGGCGCGCCGCGCAAACTCCAGCGGCGTCAAAGGGACTTCCATCCTTCTACCTCCCTCAGGTCTGTTCGCTTACTGGATGTCCGCGCACGTGATACCCTCACCCGGCGGGTTCAGTTGGGCGTGGATGTTGAGGTAGACCGGCCCGTTCGCCAGGGCCTGCCACTGCGACGCCGACAACCAGGCGCGCACGGTCGCCAGGCCGACGCTGTTGGCGACGACGGGCGGCAGCGGCTGGGCGACCGGTCCCTGGACCGCACAACTGCCCCGGTGGAAGTGCATGGCGTGGGAGGAACCGGGCTGGAGGCCGTAGACCGTCACCGTCACCTGGTAGTCGCCGTTCACCGCCCGGACCACGTTGACCACACCGCCCGGACCGCCGGTCGCGGTCGGCGTGAGTTGGCCGCCATAAGCGCCGCCTGCCTTGGCCTGGACGCCCAGGAACAGCCGCATCGGGATGTACTCAAAGCGGCGGTAGATGTCGTTGAGGTCGCGGTAGTGCGGGTCCAGGGCGAAGCCCGCCGGCGGAACGAGTTGGGCAAAGCTGCTCTGGCCCAGCGTAAAGATGGCCTCGTCGGTCGTCTGCCGCCAGCCGGGGTTGTCCCAGGTTCCGGGCGGCTCGTGGTTCATGCCCATGACCACGAGCTGGCCGTAGGTCGAGCGGTTGGACTGTGGGATGCTGGCGACGCGGCCGAGGATGGGATGGGTGAAGACGGTCTCGCCGCGCGGCGTCGCCCACGTCGTCACGTCCGTGCCTAACTGCCCGGCCAGGAGCGTCAACGCCTGGTCGAAGCTGGCCGACATGACGGCCTGCGGGCGCTGGCCGTTGAAGTAGTCGCGGCTGGGCCGGACCCCCGACGCGCCGGTCAGGGCGTAGTCGAGGGCGTGGATGAGCATGTTGGAGCTGGCCTCGTTGACGCGGCTGCCCAACTCGTCACCAAAGGTGTTGGCGATCATCCGATCCAGCCAGGTGGAGAAGATCACCTCGCCCGACAGCGTCGTCGTGCTGGTCACGGCGTCGGCGACCGCGTTGCCGTCCCACGCCTGAAGCACCGCCCGCGCTGGCGCGGCCAGCGGGTGGCTGGGCGGCATGGCGTCAAGGGCGGCCAGCAAGTAGGGCTTGAGATAGCGCGCCTCGCGGCCGCCGCCCTTGACCCGCGCGATGTCCTTCGGGATGTTGCGCATATCGTCCAGCGTCACCTGGCCCTGGGACAGCCGCTGCGCGATGTCCAGCAGCCGGTTCTGCTTACCCTGGTTCTGGTCGTCGGGGTTGGGGTAGTCTACCGAGGGCTTGTTGTTCCAGTTGGCGAGCCAGCCCTGGGCCGAGTTGATGGAGCGCGGCATGGGTAGGACGCCGCCGGGCCACTCCGCGCTGCCGTCGCCGGGGAAGGGCAGGCGCGGGTCGAAGCCCTGCGGGCGGATGGGCGGCTGGCCCGCCTGCCAGTAGGCGATGTTGCCGTTGTTGTCGGCATACAGGAAGTTGTGCGAGGTGATGATCTGCCGCGCGGCGGCCTCGAACTCGCCCACCGACTTGGCGCGGTCGAAGGCCAGGAAGGGGGTGATGGCCTGGACTTCGCGCTGCCAGTGGGCGCGCTTCTGCGACACGGCCACCCCACCGCTGACGCTGACCACCGGGCCGTGGACGCTGCGCAAGACCGGCAGCGTCACCGGCGACGCGCCACGGACCGGGATGGTCTCGACGCGCTGCTCGTAGGCGGTGCAGACGCCCTTGAACAGGTAGCCGCTGCCCGCGCCGGCGCCCGCGTCGCACAGCGTCTCAACGTAGTGGTCCAGGTTGTCACCGGTGGCGGTGGTGGAGGTCCACGCGATCTGCTCGTTGCGGCCAATCAGGACCGGCGGCACGCCCGCGAAGGCCATGCCGGTGACGTTGAAGCCGTTGCCGCCCGTCAACTGGACCATGTGCAGAACTTCCGGCGCGCTGAAGCCCATCTGCGGCCCGCCGTAGAGCATAGCGTGGCCGTTGGCGCTCTTGCTCGGCCCCACGACCCAGGCGTAGCTGCCTAGCTTGGTCGGCACGCCCAGCGACTCCCAGGCCGCGCGGGCGTCGCGGACGATCTGCTCCCACTCGGCCGGGTCAATGTTCACGGCCGGCGGCGCGCTCTCGGCGCCCGCCGCCGTCTCTGCCTCGGTCTTGCCGCGCACGGGGCCAATGGCTCCGCTGGTGGGCACCGTCACCGGCGCATCAGGGTCGTTGATCCAGCGCGCATCGTTGAAGATGGCGTAGCCGGCCTGCTGGCCGTGCTGGGCGATCAGGCTGTTGAGGAAGGCCTGATTGGTCAACTCGCGGCCGCCAATCTCCCCGAAGCGGCGCACCATAAACGCCCCGAAGGCCACCGAGTCGCGCAGCGTCCACGGCACGGGGGTGATACCGAGGGCGTGGAACTCCACGGGCAACTTGTTGAGGGGGTCAGGCGCGATCACCTGGGTCAGGTAGCGGTTGATGCCGTCGGTGTAGGCCTGGAAAATCTCCTGGACTTCGGCCGGCAGGGTGGCGAACTGGCGGTCCAGTTCGGCGTCGGTGTAGCCGACGGTACGCGCGTAGCGATCGGCGTTGAGCTGGGACGGGCCGAGGATTTCGGCCAGCTTCCCCCGCGCGGCGCGGCGGTTGAGTTCAAGCTGCCACAGCCGGTCCTGCGCGACGGCATAGCCATACGCCTCGAACAGGCCGCGATTGGTGGCCGCCCAAATGTGGGGGATGCCAAACTGGTCGCGGTAAATCTGGACCGGCTCGCCCTGGATCATGAGGGACGTGAAACCGCCCGTCGTATTGGCGGCGGTGGCGGCGGTGGGCAGCAGAAGGGTCGCCAGGAGCGCGCCGGCGACCAGCACAACCCACAGCAGACGCTGCTTCATTGGAGCCTCTTTTCTGTTGGCTGGGGGGACGAAATGGGTGGTTTATCCTGTTTGGGACCGCCTTCAGTATAGTCCATCCCCCTAAGCTGTCAAGCGAAGAGGGGAATCGCCTCCCAACGTAATACCGGCTCCCCGCCATCCGTTGACTCTGGTAGAGACGCGCTCCATGCGTCTCCACCCTGAGTTCTAGCCAGCTTCTCGTCTCTTGGGAGACCGTTATGCCCACCCGCCGCTTTGGGCTACTCGTCTTCGCCGCCCTGCTTGGGCTGGTCATGGCCGCGCTCGTCGCGCTGACGCCCCGGCTGCTGCCCGACGCCCTCGCCGCTCACGCGGCGGGCCTCCCCGCCGACAGCGCCCCGGCCGCCGAGCCGGCGACCTACTCCGGTACGGTGAACTACTTCGCGCAGCCGGCCGGCGCCTGGCAGGTCACCGTCTGGGTCACCGACGTCCTCATCGCCGGCCCCGTCACCACTACCCTCGACAGCGGCGTCGCCCGCTTCACCGTCCAGGTGCCCGAGGACGACCCCGCCACCCCGCAGCGCGACGGCGCGCGAACTGGTGATACCCTCCTCTTCAAGGTCAACGGCATGGCGGCCAACGAGACGCGCGGCTGGACCGCCGGCGGCCTCTTCCAGGCCAACCTCACCGTCAACCACCTGGACGTGTGCGCCTTCGCCCTCTTCGACGCCAACCGCAACACCGTCCGCGACCCAGGCGAGGGCGCGGCGGCGGGGGGCGAGTTCAACCTGTACACCACCTTTGACGACCAGTTGGTGGCGTCCTATCTCATCCCGGCCCACTCGCCGCCCCACTGCTTCAGCGGCCTCAACCCCACGGGCTACCGCCTGGTCTTCACCCCGCCGCCGGGCCAGGTCCTCGCCTCGGCGGGCGCGGTGACCTTCCAGCCCGCGCCGCCCCTGGCCTTTCAGCCGCCCGTCGCGCCGCAGTTCACCTTCCGCAGCGTGGCGCCGCTTGACACGCCCACCGTGACGGCCACCGCGCTGACGGCCACCGCGACCGCCACCGCCTCGCCCACGGCCACCGCGACCGCCACACCCACGCTCACGCCCACCGCCGCCCCTGCCACCCCGACGCCGACGGCCACCGCCATCGGGCCAACCAGCGGCCTGTGCGTGATGCTCGCCCGCGACCTGAACGGCGACCAGAGCTGGGAGCCGGGCGAGCCGGCCCTCACCGACGCCATGTTCGGCATCCTGGACGCCAGCTTCAACCTGCTCTCCCCGCTCTACGTCTTCACCGGCGCGGAGACCGCCCCGGTCTGCTTCCCTGACCTCAACCTGCGCAACAACATCTACCGCATTATTACCTCCGCCCCGCCGGGCGGGAGTTGGAGCGCGCGCTACACCATTCCGGGCGGTCCCATCGGTGACGTCTCCCCCAACCTCTACCAGGTCGCCGTGGGCGAGGGCAAAGAGGTCTTCTTCCTCCAGGCGGGCGCCGCCCCCACCGCCACCGTCACGCCCACGACCGGCCCGTCGCTGACGGCGACCCTCACCGCCACCGCCAGCCTGACGCCAACCAGGACGACCACGCCGACTGTGAGCGCCACGCCGTTGGTCTCGCCCACCGCGACGCCGACGCGGACCACCACCGCCACCCCGACGCGCACCCGCACCCTCAGCCCGCCCCGGCCCACCTATACCCAGGTCCCGTATCCCGAGCCAGGTGAGACCGCGACGATCACGCCCACCCCCCTGGGCTATCCGGGCCCCGACGCCTCGCCCACGCCCACCGCCGGCCCCTCGCGCACCGCCACGACCACGGCGACGGTCACGCGGACCCCCACGGCCACCCCGACAGCCAAGGCGACCGCTACGCCCACCGTCACCGGCACGGCGACCGCCACGCCGACCTGGACTCCGACCCCCACGGTGACCGACACCACCGCCCCTACCGTCACCGCCACCGTGACCCTGACGCCAGTCCCGACCGACACGGCCACGCCCACCCTCACGCCCACGGTCACCAGCCCGCCGTCCTCGACGCCCAGCCCCACGGCCACCCCGACCGCGACGCCGACGCCCACCGTCACCGGCACGCCGCCGCCCCCGGGTACCTCGACCGACACCCTGACGCCCACCGCCACCGCCACGGCCACCCCCACCGAGACGGCGACGCCGACCTGGACCGCGACGCCGACGCCGACGGACACCACGACACCCACCGCGACGGCCACGCCCACCGACACCGCGACACCTACCTTCACGCCCACCGTGACCGCTATGCCGACGGGGACCGCGACACCTACCTTCACGCCGACGGATACCGCTACGCCGACCCTGACCGCCACGCCAACGGAGACGCCAACGTCCACCCTGACGCCGACCTGGACTCCGACCCCCACAGCGACCCCGACGCGGACATTGACACCGACCCGCACACCCACGCCGACCCGGACCCCGGTCCCCGTGGTGTATCGCCTCTACCTGCCGTACCTCTACTCTGGAGCGCGGCTCGTCCTTCAGGTGCCCGGCGGGCTGGCCGCGCCTCCCCCCGCCGACACCGAGGCCAGCCGTCCCTGACGCGGGGGGCATCACCAGCGCCGGGCGCAAAAACAAGGCGGCTCACCCAACTGGGTGAGCCGCCTGGCGGTGTGGCGTCGGGCCGCTAGTTCAAGTTCTGGAGCGCGGCGCGGGCGCGGGTAAAGTTGCGGTTGTTGGCGACGGCCTGGCGGAAGTCGGCGCGGGCCGCGTCGAAGTCGCCCAGGTTCTGCTCGGCCAGCCCACGGTAGAAGTACATCTCCTCGTGCATGGGCGCGCTCTCCAGGACCGGCTCGGTCAGTTCGAGCAGGCGGTTCCAGCGGCCGAGCTTCGCCAGCGCCTCGAAGTGGCCGAACTGGTACCAGTAGTAGCGCCAGGGCAGCCCCATTTGATAGGCCTGCTCGTAGGCATCCGCCGCCTCTTCCGTCCGCCCCTGGTTCAGCAGGGCATCGCCCAGCGCGAACCACACGCGGGCGTCGTCGCCGAACACGGCCAGGTTGGCGCGGGCGCCGGCCTCGGCCCGCAGCCACATCTGCCAGTCGGCCGCGTCCTCGCCCAGGATGGCGCGCACCACATCGGCCTGGTCGCGGCGGTAGACCGGAATGTAGATGCGGTTGGTGTTGAAGCCGAGCCAGTGCCCCTCGAACTCGTCCCACGTCCAGACCCGGTCCGGGCCGTAGTACGAGTCGTCAAAGGTCACCGTCCCCCGGGCGCGGTTGTAGCCCGTCACCAGGCGATAGTGCCCCATGCCGCCGTAGTCCTCAATCCACTGTTCAGCGATGACCGGGATGTCGTTGCTCAGCAGGAGCATCAGGGTGTCACGGTTGCCGTTGACCCGCACCTGGGCGTCGAGGCCCTGGTTACGCACATACTGAACGATCTGGTCCGGGCTGACGTTGACATCGTTGGGGTTCGGCTTGAGGACGTTGGCGATGCTGAGCTGGGGGGCGTTGATGCCAAAGTAGCTCAGCGCCATGCTCGTCGTCGTCGGGCCGCAGTTGTTCCACTTCTGCCAGTCGTGCCGGATGTTGGTCAGATAGACCGAGTCGGCCACCGGCTTGACGGCCACATCGGGGTCGTCGCCATCGCCGTGGTAACGCGGGGCAGGGTAGTCCGTATCGGGGCTGGGTTGGGCAAACGCCGACCTGGGCGCGAACACCAGGGCCACCCCCAGCAGGATGGGCCATAACCAACGGGCGGAAATCCAGGACATGCCGCAGTCCTCCGTCTTGAGCGAACGCCTACAGACCTTCAGTATACCATACGTACCGCGTCGAGCACAAGTATTTCCCCCGCCCCGCGTCCCGCTCTCAGCGACCTCTCGCTCACTGATTGACGGGGCGGCCTCGGTGTGCTATCCTTGACATAGGACGGAGGACGGAAGGCAGCCGTGGCGTTTAGGCCACGGGGGAACCGCGCCCTAAACGGCGCGGCGTGGACGGTAGGCAGCCGTGGTGTTCAGGCCACGGGGGAACCGCGTCCTGAACGGCGCGGCGTAGGCGGTAGACAGCCGTGGCGTTCAGGCCACGGGGAACTGATTACCGACGACTGACGACTGACGACCGTCTACCTCTTCCTGGAGGTGTCGCATGTGGAACCCTGAGATCGAGACCATGCCCCGGCCCCAGTTGGAGAAGCTCCAGTTGGAGCGGCTCCAGGCCACCGTGCGCCGCGTCTACGAGCGCGTCCCGTTCTACCGCCAGCAGTTCGACGCCGCCGGCGTCCACCCCGACGCCATTCGCGGCCTGCCCGACCTCGCCCGCCTCCCCTTCACCCTTAAAAGCGACCTGCGCCAGGGCTACCCGTACGGCCTGTTCGCCGCGCCATTGGACCAGGTCGTCCGCCTGCACGCTTCTTCGGGCACGACGGGCAAGCCGACCGTCGTGGGCTACACCCGGCGCGACATTGACACCTGGGCGGAGGTGTGCGCCCGCGCCTTCGGCTGCGCCAACGGCCAGCCCGGCCAGGTCTTCCACAACGCCTACGGCTACGGCCTGTTCACCGGCGGATTGGGCATGCACTACGGGGCCGAAAAGCTGGGGCTGGTCGTCGTCCCTGTTTCTGGCGGCAACACCGACCGCCAACTCCTCCTCATCCAGGACTTCCAGCCGACCATCATCGCCTGCACGCCCTCCTACGCCCTGACGCTGGCCGAGGCCATGCGGGCGCGGGGGATGGACCCGCGCGGCACGAGCCTGCGCGTCGGCATCCTCGGCGCGGAGCCGTGGACCGACGCCATGCGCGAGGAAATCGAGGACAGCCTGGGCATAGACGCCATTGACATCTACGGCCTGAGCGAGATCATCGGGCCGGGCGTCTCGTGCGAGAGCGTGGCGACCAAGTCAGGCGCCCACATCAACGAGGACCACTTCCTGCCGGAAATCATCAACCCCCTGACCGGCGAGGTCTTGCTCTGGGGCGAGGAGGGCGAACTCGTCTTCACCTGCATCACCAAGGAGGCGCTGCCCTTGATTCGCTACCGCACCGGCGACATCACCCGCCTCGACCCGACCCCGGCCGCCGATGGCCGCACCCTCGCCCGCATGGGCCGCATCGTCGGCCGCTCCGACGACATGCTCATCATTCGCGGCGTCAATGTCTACCCGTCGCAGGTGGAGGCCGCCCTGGTCCACCTCGACCACGTCACCCCCCACTATCAACTCGTCGTGCGCCGCGAGCGCACCCTGGATGAGCTGGAAGTCCGCGTCGAAGCTAACGAAGACTTCTTCCACCACGTCGGCTCGGAAGCCCTCAACCAGGACGCCGAGTCCGACAGCCCGGCCCGCCGCTTGCGGGAACAGATACGCCACACGCTCTATGGCGCGCTCGGCATCCAGACGCGGGTGCGGCTCTACGCCCCCAACACGCTGCCGCGCAGCGAGGGCGGCAAGCTCCGCCGCGTCCTGGACGAGCGGCCCAGGTAAGTGAGTCACAGGAGGTTATCTATGGCTGACCAAGACCAACCCAACCTTGTAATCACAATTCTCGCTATCGCGGGCGGCGCCGTCGCCGGCCACCTGGTGGGTCAGGTGATTCGCCCCCAGGCGCAGCGTCTGCTCAAGGTCGAGCCGCCCGCCCGCCGGGTCCAGGCGGCCGTCGCCCCCGACGAGGGCTTTCACCTCGGCCTGACGCCGCGCGAAGTCATGCCGGGCGTCGCGCTGGCCCTGCTCGTGCGCGGCTCCATCGGTGGCGACGTGCGGGCCGTGGGCGGCGCGGCCTTCCTCGGCGCGGTGGCGCTGACGGCGCTGGCCGGCACGAAGTACGACGAGCAAATCCGTGGCGCGCTCAAGCGCTTCGCCCCCATGGGACAGTTCCTGGCATGAACACCTCTACCGAGCGCCGCTACACCGGCCGCGACCCCGACAGTTTCGGGTTTCAGAACATCCTCTACCGCAAAGAGGGCGGGGTCGCCACGGTGACGTTCAACCGCCCCCAGGCCCTCAACGCGGTCAACTATCCGCTGCTGGCCGAGTTGCCCGTCGCCTTCCAGGACGCCGCCTGGGACGACAGCGTGGCCGTCGTCGTCCTGACCGGCGCGGGCGACCGCGCCTTCTGCACCGGCGCCGATATGAAGGAGCAACAGAGCTTCATCGAGCGCCCGCGCGACTACTGGAAGTGGATGGGCGCGTTTATCGAGGCCCACGAGAAGCTGCGCAACATTGGCAAGCCCACCATCGCCCGGCTCAACGGCATTGTCGTGGGCGGCGGCAACGAGTTCAACATGAGTTGCGACCTTGCCATCGCCGCCGACGACATCTACATCCGCCAGGTCGGCGCGACCCACGGCTCGGTGGCCGCCGCCGGCGCGACGCAGTGGCTGCCCCTCATGGTGGGCGAGCGCCGCGCCCGCGAGATTCTGTTCCTCAACGAGGAGATTCCCGCCGCCAAGGCGCTGGAGTGGGGGCTGGTCAACCAGGTCGTGCCGCGCGCCCAACTGGACGACGCGGTCAGGGCGATGACCGCCAAGCTCGCCGCCAAGTTCCCCGAGATTCTGCGCTACACCAAGCAGCAGACCAACTTCTGGAAGGACTTCTCGTGGCACCTGACCGTCGGCCACGCCCGCGACTGGCTCTCCGTCCATAACGCCTCGCCCGAGACCTGGGAGGGGGTCAGCGCGTTCCGTGAGCGCCGCCGCCCCGACCACGCCGCCCTCCGTCAGCACGCGGCCGAGGACGACTCACCCGAGTACCACTGGGGGCCACCGCTCGGCACGTGCCCGCACTGCGGTGCGGCGGGCCTGCCCGCCAGGTTCACCCACTGCGGCGTGTGCGGCATGGCGTTAGAAGGGCCAGTGGTCAGCCAGGACGAGTGAGCTGTCTGAGGAGGACTTACTGTGAATATAACAGTAGAGGCGATTTACGAGAATGGTATTCTACGTCCTCTATCTGAACTTGAGGGGGTGGAGGAACACGATAAGGTTGTCATCACCATCGAGAAGGTGGAACCCGTCAGAAACCCGCTTCTCAAATATGCTGGCATAATGAGCGACGAAGAGGCAAGAGAAATCAACCAGATCATTGAGGATGAATTTGGGAGGATTGATCCGAATGGCTGGTGAGATTGCGGTGGACACCAACATCGCTGTGGGCTTCCTGAACGGTGCCCCCCGGATTGTGGCGAGGCTTGCAACCATGCCTACCATAATCCTACCGGTGGTTGTCGTCGGAGAACTACACTTCGGAGCCGCTAATTCTGCACGGGCGCGTGTCAATCTGCCTCGTTACGTGAAGTTCATTGACGACTGTCTGATGCTACCGATGGGCCGCGAAACAGCAACTCGTTACTCACAGGTCCGACTCGCTCTTAAGGAGAAAGGACGCCCTATCCCGGAGAATGATCTCTGGATCGCTGCCCAATGTCTTGAGAACGGCTGGACACTTGCAACGGCTGACGCTCACTTTGGATATGTTGATGGCCTCACCATCGAGCCGTGGTAGTATGCTCACTCCTCAGGTCGTTCTGGTTACAGGCGCGGGACGCGGGATTGGGCGGGCCATCGCCCTCGCCTTCGCCAGAGCCGGCTGGGCCGTCGTCGTCAACGACATAGACGCCGCCAGCGCCGAGACCGTCGCCCGTGAGGTCGCCGACCTGGGCGGGCTGAGCCTCGCCTACGCCGCCGACGTGTCCGACCCGGCCGCTGTCACGGCCATGTTCGACCACGTGGCCGACCGCTGGGGCCGGCTGGACGCGCTCGTCAACAACGCCGGCATCGAGCCGCGCGCCGCCATCCTCGACATGGCCGCCGCCGAATGGGACCACGTCCTGGCCGTCAACCTGCGCAGCGCGTTTCTGTGTTCCCAGGCCGCCGGGCGGCTGATGAAGGAGCGGGGACGCGGGAGCATCGTCAACATCGCCAGCATCGCCGGCAAGGCCACCCCCCTGCCCCTGCGCTCGGCCTACGCCGCCAGCAAGGCGGGCATGGTCGGCTTCACCAAGGAGGCGGCCCGCGAGTTCGCCACCTACGGCATCCGCGTCAACGCCGTCTGCCCCGGCGTGATCGTCACCGAGATGACCGCTCACGCTCGCTCCGACCCGACCCAGATGGCGGCCTGGCTGGCCGGCATCCCGCTCGCCCGCCTGGGTGAGCCGGACGAAGTAGCGGCGCTCGTCGTCTTCCTGGGTTCGGACGCCGCTAGTTATATCACGGGCCAGGCGATCCACGTGGACGGCGGGCGTGTGATGGCGTGACGGGTGAAGTGTAGAGCGTGGAGCGTGAAGCGTGGAATAAGGAGGATGTTGGATATGCAGAATGCGTATGTCGTGACAGGCACACTCACGGATGAGCAAACAGTGGCTTTGGATGAACCGCTGCCTCTTAAGTCCGTGAAAGTACGGCTGGTCGTAGAACCTCTTCCACCAGTAGCGCAACGTTCATATCAGGAGGTCATGGCTGATATTCGCCGCGAGCAACAAGCGCGGGGGTTTCAACCTCCGACTCGCGAGGAGGTTGATGCTTATTTACAGGCCGAACGTGATAGCTGGGGAGAGTAGGTGTGCGTATTTACTTAGATGCAGCGCCGGTCATCTACACGGTTCAGAGTGTCGCACCTTATGTTGCCAAAGTAGATGCTCGCTTAGGGGCGCCAGGCGTTATCCGCGTGGCAAGTGACCTGACACGACTTGAATGCCGCGTGATGCCCATCCGAAATGGCGACGCGAAGCTCTTAAAGAACTTCGATGACTATTTTGCCGGGGTAGTGGCTGAACTTGTTGATCTATCACGCGACGTGATGGACCGCGCGACGGAGATACGGGCGCAGTATGGCTTCAAAACACCCGACGCCATTCATCTCGGTGCAGCGGTCGTTGCCGCCTGCGACGTGTTCTTGACCAACGACCATCGCCTCGACCGCTTTACCGGCATCACCATCGAGGTTATTCAGCCTTAGCCCACCTTGAGATGGCAAAGGAACTCCCCATGCCCCTCAATCACGACCTACCCGCCCTGCGTGACTATCACAAGGCCAAGCGCCTGCTGTGGGACCCGCGCGACGTCAGCCTGACGCGGGACGCCGAGGACTGGCAGGCCCTCACGCCGCCCGAGCGCGACATTCTGCTGCGCCTGTGCGCCATGTTCATCGCCGGCGAGGAAGCCGTCACCTGCGACCTGGCCCCGCTCATGCTGGCCCTGCGCGCCACAGGCGGCTGGCTCGAAGAGCAGATGTTCATCACGACCCAACTATTCGAGGAAGCTAAGCACGTCGAGTTCTTCGACCGTTGGTTCGCCCAGGTCGTCGGCGGGACGGTGGACTTCGGCCTCTACCAGGGCGACGCCTACCGCGCCCTGTTCTACGCCGAGCTGCCCCAGGCCCTGGACCGGCTGCTAACCGACTCCTCGTCCCAGGCCCAGGTCGAGGCCGTCGCCACCTACCACATGATTGTCGAAGGCGTCCTGGCGGAGACGGGCTACTACGCCGTGGGCAAGAGCCTGGGCGAGCGCGGGCTGCTGCCGGGCCTGGTCGAAGGCATGCGGCTGATTCAGCGCGATGAAGCCCGCCACATCGCCTTCGGCATCGCCCTGCTCGAACGGCTGGTGGGCGCTGAGCCGGTCCTGGCCGCCGTCCTGGACGGCCGCCTGAACCACTTGCTGCCCCTGGCCCTTGACATCATCGGCGAGGCGTTCCAGCCCTACGGCGACGCCATCCCGTTCGGCCTGGTTCCCGCCGAGTTTATCGAGTACGCCGCCACCCAGTTTAGCCATCGCGTCAACGCGGTAGAACGCCGACTCGTCATGCGCCATGCGTAATCCGTACCCCCTTCGCCTCACTCACGCATCACGCATCACGCATCACGAAATACGCACTGCGCACTACGAAATATGGAGCACCCCATGACCTACCAATTCATCCTTGTCGAACCCGAACCCCCCATTGCTGTCGTGCGCTTCAACCGGCCCAAGGTCCTCAACGCCCTCAACCAGACGCTCATCGGGGAGATGGTGGACGCCCTGGAGACCCTGGACCGCGACGAGAGCATCGGCTGTATCATTCTGACCGGCAACGAGCGCGCCTTCGCCGCCGGCGCCGACATCACCGAGATGGCGCACGCCACGGTGGTGGACCAGATGAGCGGCGACCAGTTCTCGCGCTGGGACCGCGTGCGGCGCGTCAGGAAGCCCATCATCGCCGCTGTCAGCGGCTGGGCGCTCGGCGGCGGCTGTGAGATCGCCCTGATGTGCGACATGATTGTGGCGTCCGAGACGGCGCGCTTCGGCCAGCCGGAGATCAACATCGGCATCATCCCCGGCGCGGGCGGGACTCAACGCTGGGCGCAACTGGTCGGCAAGGCACGGGCGATGGAAATCTGCCTGACGGGCGACCCCATCACGGCCGAGGAGGCCAAGGCCTGGGGCCTGGTCAACCGCGTCGTCCCGACCGAGTTGTACTTGGAAGAGGCCAAGACGCTGGCCCGCAAGGTCGCCTCCAAGCCGCCGCTAGCCGTGCGTCAGGCCAAAGAGGCCGTCAACAACGTCTTCAACGACTACCTGGACAAGGGCCTGACCTTCGAGCGCAAGAACTTCTACATGCTGTTCGCCACCGAGGACCAGAAAGAGGGGATGGCGGCGTTTGTCGAGAAGCGGCCGCCGCAGTGGAAGGGGAAGTGATGCGTGGTGCGTGGTACGTGATATGCCTTATGCGAGAGGAGGAGGGATGGATAACCCGGTTCTGTACAACGTGAGCGAGGGCGTGGCGACGATCACCCTCAACCGCCCGGACGTGCTGAACGCCTTCACCGACGCCATGCTGGACGCGCTGGATGGTGCGCTCAAGCAGGCCGAGCGCGACGCCCAGGCTCGATGTGTCGTCCTGACGGGCGCAGGGCGCGGCTTCTGCGCCGGGCAGGACCTGGGCGATGTCAAGCGCCGTGAGGCCGAGATGGGCCGCGCCGTCTCCTTCGCGGACCACCTGCGCCAGAAGTACAACCCCATTGTCACCCGCATTCGGACGATGGAGAAGCCGGTCATCGGGGCGGTCAACGGCGTGGCGGCGGGCGCCGGCGCGAGCCTCGCCCTGGCGTGCGACCTGCGCATCGCCTCCGACAAGGCCAGCTTTGTCCTGGCCTTCGTCAGGGTCGGCCTCGTGCCGGACTCGG
>CAZFUK010000043.1:0-11367 GCA_964522005.1 uncultured Anaerolineales bacterium
TTGGGAAATCCTTAATGCGTAATGCGTAATGCGTGATGCGTGATGCGTGATGTGTGATGCGTAGCGCGTATTTCGTATTTCGGGAAGAGCCATCTCAATTCTGGGATACGAAATACCACTACGCATTACGTATCATGTACCCCTTGATTCTACGCTTGCTCCCAGGCTGCACCAAATCCTGTAAATCTTGTA
This sequence comes from uncultured Anaerolineales bacterium, assembly GCA_964522005.1. GTDB lineage: Bacteria > Chloroflexota > Anaerolineae > Epilineales > JAHCIE01 > JAHCIE01. The sequence goes on from CAZFUK010000043.1 coordinate 193, forward strand.
AATCCTGTCTAAATAGCCTTTAGCCCGGCTTGACCTGTTCGGGGCGTACCCGGAGCCGCGCGGGAATGGCGGGCGGCCGGCCGGTCGAAGCACCGAGGCGGCGGGCGCGGAACCACACGGTGAGGTACAGGACTAGGCCGAAGGCCAGGAAGTTGAGTTCGCGCAGGTCCAACAGGGCGGACAGCCCGCCCTGGTCAACGCGGTAGGGGGCCAGGACGCCGCCCAACCACGGGAGCAGCAGCCGGTCATAGCCCGCGATGGCGAGCACGCCGAGCAGGACACCGGGCACGCTGCCCGCCCCCCCGACGACGACCATCGCCAGGAGCATGGCCGACATCGAGAAGTCAATCTGGTCGGGCGAGATGTGGCTGAAGACGCCGACGTAGAGCGCGCCTGCCATGCCTGCCACACTGGTCGCGATAATGAAGGCCAGGCCACGGACGCGCAGGACATCAATGCCGCTGCTAGCCGCCGCCACCTCGTCGTCGCCGATAGCCTGCCAGGCGCGGCCCAACCGCGAGCGGTGCAGGCGTTGGCTGACCAGCAGGGTCACGACGACCAGGGCCAGCGCCAGGTAGTAGCGTGCCGCTGGCGTCGAGAGGGGGAGGGTGATGACCTGGGGCACGGGCAGGGCGGAGATGCCGCCAATGCCGCCCGTCCAGGCGTTCAGGTTGACCACGCTCTGGTAGACGACGTGGCCGAAGGCCAGAGTGACAATCGCCAGGTAGTCGCTGCGCAGGCGCAGCGTCAGCCAGCCGTTGAGCGCGCCGAACAGGCCGGCCGCCGCGCCGCCGACGAGCAGCGCCACCAGGAAGTCGAGGGGCAGGGGCAGGCGGCCCGCCAACTGGCCCCATGGGTTCAGCAGGAGCGCGGCGGTGTAGGCGCCGACACCAAAACTGGCGGCGTAGCCCAGGTCCAGCAGGCCCGCGTAACCCAGCAGCAGGTTGAGGCCGAGGGCGAGCACGGCCAGCACGGCGATGCCGGACACGATGCTCTGCTTGTAGAGGCCGAGGCCGGTGTCGAGGGCCGGGTAGACCAGGGCCAGGGCGAACAAGGCCCAGGCTGCCCAGCGCGTCCAGCCCCGGGACGGCTGACCCGCCGCGTTCGCCAGGCTGTCGCGCAGCGGCGCCTGGGTGGGGTCCTCCGCGCTCTCCTGGGCCGTCAGGCCGGTGGGCCGCACCAGCAGCAGGAGAATCAAGACCGACTCGGTCAGCACGGGCGTCCACTGGGCGGCCAGGAAGTAGTCGCTGAACGCGGCGAGCACGCCCAGCACCAGCCCGGCCAGGAGGGCGCCGACCGGGCTGCCGATGCCGCCGAGGATGGCCGCCGTGAAGGCCAGCAGACCGCTCTGCGCGCCGTGCTGGCCGAAGGGATGCGTGGTGTAGACGACAAAGCCAAAGGCGGCCGCGCCCGCCAGCGCCCCGCCGAGCGCGAACACGCGGCTAACCGCGCGGTCGAGGTGGACGCCGCACAGTTGGGCCAACTGGGCATCCTGAGCTACGGCGCGCAGCGTCTTGCCCGTCTTGCTACGCCGCAGAAACAGGTGGACCAGCAGGGCGGCGGCGCCGGCCAGCAGCAGAATCAGGGCGTCCTTCAGGCGGAAGGAGACGCTGCCGCCCAGGCCAAGGACTTGCAGCAGGTCCAGGGGCGGCACCAGGTCGGGGATGCTACCGCGCGGGACTTCAGGGATGCCCGGCAGGCTGCGGTGCTCGCCGGGTATCCAGTTGGGCAGTAGCTTGCGCCAGACCAGGGCGACCTGGTAGAGGATGAAGGATAGGCCCAGGGTGGCGATGAGGGGCGCGAGGCGCGAGCGGCCGCGAAAAGGCCGAAAGGCCAGCCGCTCGACGCCGACGTTGAGCACGACGCCGAAGCCGACGGCGATGAGCAGCGCGGCGGCCAGCCCGCCCACCAGCCCAGCCTGAGTAATCCAGGGGGCCAGCAGCAGGTCGGTGATGAGGGTGGTGACGAGGACGGTGGTCAGGGCGAACAGGTCGCCGTGGGCGAAGTTGAGCGTCCGCACCACGCCGTAGACCAGCGTGACGCCGATGGCGTTGAGCGCGATGACCGCGCCATTGGACAGGCCAATGATGAGGAGGTTGAGGAGAACGTCCATGCGCCCTATCCACCCAACACTTTCCAGGCCACATACGCCGCGAATGCGGCGGCCACGATGTAGCTCAGGCGCATGACGTGGCTATAGTTGGCGAAGACGGCGACCGGGTCGAAGCGCCGCCGCCAGCGTTCGATGTCGGCCAGGATGACGGCGTAGAACAGGGCGACGAGCGCCGCCTCCGCCAGGCTAAAGCGCCGCGCCAGCGTCCAGGCGATGCCCAGCAGGGCGACCGAGAAGCTGACCTGGGCGAAGCGGAACGCCTTGTCCGGCCCCCAGCGCACGGCAAAGGTGACGTCGCCGCGCGCGGCGTCCTCGCGGATCTGGTAGATGTGGGTCAGGGGGTAGAGGCCGACCGTCGCCAGGGTGATGCCGAGGATGGCGACCAGGTGGTCGAGGGTGAGCAGGCCGACTGTCGAGGGCGTCGCGCTGAACCAGCCGGTCAGGAAGCCGAGCACACCCTGGCCGACCGCGATGACCGCCAGCGCGCCCAGCGCGTACTTCTTGAGGCGGATGGCCGGGTGCGAGTAGGCCACGGACAGCGCGACCATCGCCAGGTAGGCCAGGGTCATGCCCACGCCGAGCGGCAGGACGGCCAGCAGGCCGAGCGCCTGGACGGCCCAGGCGAAGGGCAGTAGCGCGGGCCGCCAGGGCGGAGGCCGCCACAGCCCGCCCACCGGCCCCTCGTCGCGGTCGTAGTACGAGTTTAGGGCGGTGATGCCGCCGTAGAGGGCGATGTGCGTCGCCAGGAAGCCGACGACCAGCCGCCAGCCCCACTGGCCCTGGGCCAGCAGGAAGCCCCACAGGAAGATGGGGGCCAGGATGGCCTGGAAGTTCAGGCGCAGGTGGACCAGCAGGTCCCACCACAGGGGGCCGGCTGGGCGAACGGTCGTCGTCACGCCTGGACCCGCTCGGCGGCCGGCGGCGTCGGGCGCGGCGTGGGCTGGGTGTCGCGGGCGCCGAAGCCCTCGGCGTCGGCCAGGATGTAGAGCGGCCGGCCCTTGACCTCGTCGTAGATGCGGCCCAGGTACTCGCCCAGGATACCCAGGAAGATGAGTTGGATGCCGCCCAGGAAGAGGACGCTAATCAGCGTGGTGGCCTGGCCGACAATGGCGTGGCCGAAGAGGCGCAGCCCGACAGAGATGAGGATGCCGAGCAGGGCCAGCGCCGCGATGATGAAGCCGAGCGTCGTCGCCAACTGGAGCGGGACAAACGAAAACGAGGTGATGGCGTCCCAGGCCAGCTTGACCATCTTCTTGAGCGGGTAGGCCGTGGTGCCGGCGTAGCGGGGCTGGCGGATGTAGTAGACCGGCTTCTGCTTGAAGCCCACCCAGGACGACAGGCCGCGCATGAAGCGGTGGTGCTCCCGTAGCTGGCGCATCTGGTCCATCGCCCGCCGGTCCATCAGGCGGAAGTCGCCCGCGTCCATGGGGATGTCCACCGACGCCACGCTGGCGATGAGTCGGTAGAACAGGCGCGCCGTGGTCAGCTTGAACCACGTCTCGCCCTGCCGCTGCTGACGTACCGCGTAGACGACATCGTTGCCCCGCTGCCACTCGGCAATCAGTTCCAGAATCGTTTCGGGCGGGTCCTGCAAGTCCGAGTCGATGACGATGACGGCGTCACCCGCCGCGTAGTCGGCGCCGGCCGTGATCGCCAGTTGGTGGCCGAAGTTGCGCGAGAAGCTTAACAGCTTGACCCGTGGGTCGCGCTCACGCAACTCGTGCATCACCTCCAGCGAGGTGTCCCGGCTGCCGTCGTTGACCAGGATGATCTCAAACGGCTGGCCCGTGCTGTCCATCACCGCGACCAGGCGGCGGTAGAATTCGGGGAGCGTCTGCGATTCGTTGTAGACGGGCGCCACCACCGAGTACACCACATGCTCCCCACCCGTGGCTCCGTTCATCGCGTCCAGAAAGGGGCGCCGCATTCCATCAATCATATGAAGCCTGTCCTTGTTACTACAGCATTCTGACAGAATAGACAGAATTTGCAGAGTTTACACCTATAAGGTCGCCCAGGTCCATTCCCATAATTTTGTCCATTCTGTCAGAATCCGGGCCTCTCGCCCTGCATCAGCGCCTCCAGCCGAGGCTTAACCGTGGGCCACTCGCCCGCGATGAGGCTGTAGTAGACCGAGTCGCGGACTGTCCCGTCGGGCGTGATGATATGGTTGCGGAAGACGCCCTCTTTGACCAGCCCCAACCGCTCGATGGCCCGCTGCGAGCGCAGGTTGCGCAGGTCGGTCTTGATCTGGACGCGAATGCAGCCCAGGTCCTCGAAGGCGTGGCGGAACAGCAGATACTTGGCCTCGGTGTTGACGCCCGTGCCCTGGTACTCGACCCCGTACCACGTCCCGCCAATCTCCAACCCCCTGTGCTCCGGGCGTATCTCCATGTAGCGCGTGCAGCCGATGGCACGGCCGGTAGCCTGGAGAATGACGGCGAAAGGCAGGTCGGTGCCCCGCGCCTGCCGCCGCAAGAGTTCCTCGACAAACCAGGTCATCCGCTCTTCCGAGGTGACATTGCCGTAGAGCATGTAGCGCCAGATGCTCTCGTCCTGCCCGACGGCCAGCAGGTCGGGGACGTGGCCCGCCGCCAGGGGTTCGAGGCGAATGAGACGGCCGGTGAGGGTGACCGGCTGAACCTTGAGCATAGCCAAGCGTTATTTCTCGTAGGTCGGCGCGCTGATGGCGCCCCACCGCTGGGGCGGCCAGTAGATGAAGACGATTTTGCCCTCAATGGTGTCCAACGGGATAGGGCCGCGAGTATGCGAGTCGGCGGCGTTATTGCGGTTGTCGCCGAGGACATAGTACTCGTCCTGGCCCAGGGTCAGGCGCTGGACCGAATAACTGCCGACCGAGGCGTAGGGTTCTACCAGTTTGCGCCCGTTGATTTGCACCGCGCCCGACTGAATCTCAATTGTCTCGCCCGGCAGGCCGATGATGCGGTGGATAAAGGAGCGGTCAGGCGTAGACAGCGGGCGGTAGACGACGATGTCGCCGCGCTGCGGCCGGCTGTCTCCCACGTAGGCCTGACGGTGCAGCATGACGTAGTCGTCGGACCGGAGCGCCGGCTGCATCGTCGCGCCTTGAATGCGGAAGTTTTGGTAGCTGATGCGAACGAAAAAGAAGCCGACCAGCAGGGCGAGGGCGCACGCGCCCAGCACCCCCACTGAGATCAGGACGATCACCCCCAGCCGGCCCCACGAGCGTGAGCGTGGCCGGGGAGCGCTCGAAACGGGCGTGTCGGACGACATGGACGTCCTCCTGCTACAGGGTCGGCGGGGATTTCAGGCCCGCCCCGGTCAACGCGGCGACGACGACCGCGCCAGGTGGTAGGGTGTCACCCAGGGCGCGCAGTCCAGCCAGGACCAGCGCCGAGGTCGGCTCGACAAACAGGCCGTGGTGGGCCAGGTCGGTCCTGGCGCGCTCGACCACCGTGTCGTCGGCGGCCAGGAAGCCGCCACCGCTCTCGCCTGCCGCCTGGAGCAGCCGCCCACCGCGCACCGGCTGGCGAATCAGGACGCCGTCGGCGATGGAGCGGCCTTCGGGCACAGCTGCCACCGCCTCCTGGCCCGCCCCCCAGGCTCGCGCCACCGGGGAGACCGCCTCGGCCTGCACCCCGTACAGATGCGGCATCTGGCGGATGGCCCCCACGGCCAGCAGGTCGCGGAAGCCCAGGTAGAAGCCGAGGTACAGCCCGCCTTGCCCGACAGGCGTGAGGACGGCATCAGGCGCCCGCCGCCCCAGTTGCTCCCAGACTTCCCAGGCCGCCGTCCGCAGCCCACTCGTGAACAGGGGGTGCCAGGCGTGCGAGGCATACATGCTCGTCTCAGCGGCGCGGACGGCGGCCTCGGTCGTGGCGGCCCGTCCGCCGCCTATTTCCTCAAGCTGCGCGCCGTAGACCCGAATCTGGGCCTTCTTGGCGGCGGGCGCGTAGTCGGGAACGAAGATGCGCGCCTTCATTCCACCAGCCGCCGCGTAGGCCGCCACGGCCGTCCCGGCGTTGCCCGACGAGTCCTCGATGACCTCCGTAACGCCAATGGCCCGCAGCCCGCTGACCAGCGTCGTCACCCCCCGGTCTTTGTACGACCCGGTCGGCCCGACAAACTCTAGCTTGAAGTGAACCGTGCGGCCGTCCACCGTCAGCGGCACGAGGGGCGTCATGCCCTCGCCCAGGCTGACCGGCGCGGCGTCGGTGGGTAGGGGGAGCATGGCCCGATAGCGCCACAGGCTCCAGACCGATGGGTCAATCTGCTGGGCGTCGAAGGGAGGCAGCCCGCCCAGTTCCAACGGCCGGCCGCTCGCGCCGCGCCAGGCCCGCGTCTCAAAGGCGACCCTCTCGCCCGTGCCCGAATCGGTGTAGTAGAAGCTCGTCATTCCAGAACCACGTCCCCGCTTTTGCCGCCGTGTTTCTCGACCAGGCGCACCGCTTCCAGGCGCATGGCCTTGTCCACGGCCTTCGCCATATCGTAGATGGTCAGGCCCGCCACGCTCACCGCCGTCAGCGCCTCCATCTCCACGCCGGTCTTGCCCGTCACCTTGACCGTCGCCGTGATACCGATGACCGCGTCCTCGCCATCGGCCTGGGGCGGGCGGGGGTCAAAGTCCACCTTGACCGACGAGAGGAGCAGCGGGTGGCACATGGGGATGAGTTCGTGCGTCTTCTTGGCGGCCATAATGCCGGCCACGCGCGCCACCGCCAGCACGTCGCCCTTGGGCAGGCCGTCCGTCTGAATCAGCCGCAGTGTCTCGGCGCGCATGTGGACCTCGCCCCGCGCCACGGCGAGCCGTTGGGTCTCGGCCTTGTCGCCCACGTCTACCATGCGCGCCTGGCCGTGCTCGTCCAGGTGGGTCAAGCGGTTGTCGCTCACAGGTTTCTCCCCATGCGCCCCGTGGCCTAAACGCCACGGTGTCGCCCAGCCCGTGGCCTAAACGCCACGGTGCCGTCCAGCCCGTGGCCTAAACGCCACGGCTGCCTCGTCCCACGCCGTGCCGTGTAGGGCGCGGTGTGTCTCTCCCCGTGGCCTAAACACCACGCCTCAATTATAGCACGTTCTGTCCCACGAGGCAGCCTGGCTCAAGGTATGCTATACTTATGACAGGTAGATACCCTATGCCGACTCGAACAGTGCTTGACCGCGCCACCCTCATCGCCCGCTGCGCCGCCCTCTTCACGGCGGAGCCACATGTCGTCGTGGCTTACCTTTTCGGCTCCTACGCCCGCGATCAGGCCGGCCCGTTGTCCGACGTGGACATCGCCGTGCTGGTGGACGAGGGTGTGGCGGAGGCGGACTACCTGGACGAGCGTCTGCGCCTGATGGGCGCGGTGACGGACGCCCTGGAGTTTGACGACGTGGACGTGGTGGTGCTCAACCAGGCGCCGCTGGCCCTGGCCTACCGCGTGCTGCGCGACGGCGTCGTCCTCGCCTGCCGCGACCGCGACCGCCGCGTCCAGTACACCGCGCGCATCGTCAGCCTCTACCTGGACTTCAAGCCGGTCATCGAACGCTTCGAGCGCGCCATCATCGAGCGGGCGCGGCGAGGAGAACTGACCCGTGGATATAACCCCTATCGTGGCTCGCTTGAGCGTCATCGCCAACTCCGTGAACGCCTTAAAGGACATGCAGGAGGCGAGTCTTGACGAGTTTCTTGAGGACCGGGCACTGGCACCTGCCTCCGAGCGTCACTTCCAGGTGGCGATTCAGGCCGCGTTGGACATCGGCGCCGTCATCCTGACGGAAGAGGGCGTCAAGACGCCGGAGAACTACCGCGACATCTTCCCGCGCCTGGCCGACATTGACGTTCTTCCGGTTGACTTTGCGAACAAGCTGGTTGGCATGGCGAAATTCCGCAATGTCCTCGTCCACCTGTATCTTGAGATTGACCCCGGCCAGGTGTACCACTACCTCCAGCACGACCTCGGCGACCTGGAACGCTTCGCCCAGTACGTCGGCGAGTATCTACATAACAAAGGGCAAGCATGAAGAGCTTACCTGTTCACACCTATGACTCAGCCGGCGGGCTGGTCGTCCACGACGGCCAGGTGCTCCTGGTGCGCAAGCGGCAGGTGGCCGAGGTCCGCATGCCCAAGGGCCACATCGAGCCGGGCGAGGACCGCGCCACGGCCGCCTTGCGCGAGGTGCGCGAGGAGACGGGCTACGCGGGTCTGCGGATCGTGGCCGACCTGGGCACGCTCACCGCCGAGTTCCCCCTGGACGGTAAGTGGATCGTGCGCCACGAGTCGGCCTTCCTGATGGCCCTGGACGACCTGACCACCGTCCCCCGCGACGATAAGGACACGGCCCGCTTTGAGCCGGTGTGGGCGCCGCTGGCGGACGCGCCCGAGCGGCTGACGTTTGAGACCGAGAAGGAGTTCGCGCGCCGGGTTTTGGCGCGGGGAGCCGCTGGCCTATAATTGATAACGCATCCTAGAGTGAGGTGGTTCAGTGTTCTTTAGACGACCCAAGGAAAAAGAGAAGGTCGAAGAGAGTTTACAGAAAACGCGGCAGGGCGGCTTTTTTGGCCGCATCAGCGAGTTGCTGGGCGCGGGCGACCTCACGCTCGATACCTGGGACGAGTTGGAGGAGCTGCTCATCCGCGCCGACATCGGCGCGGCCCTGGCGAACGAGTTGGTGGAGGACCTGCGGCGCACCGCCGACAACCAGGGCATCCGCCGCGTGGACCGCGTGCGGACCATGCTCAAGGACCGCCTGGTGGCGATTCTGGAGGAGCCGCGCCGCCCCCACGCCGAGGGCGACCGCCTGCTGACGGTCATCCTGGTAGTGGGCGTCAACGGGTCGGGCAAGACGACGACCATCGGCAAGCTGGCCCGCTGGCATAAGGACCAGGGGCGCAAGGTGATGGTGGCGGCGGGCGACACCTTCCGCGCGGCCGCCATCGACCAGTTGCGCGTGTGGGCCGAGCGGGCCGGCGTCGAGATCATCGCCACGAACCAGGGGGCCGACCCGGGCGCTGTCGTCTACGACGCCGTCAGCGCGGCGTTGGCGCGGCGCATGGATATCCTCATGATTGACACGGCCGGCCGCCTGCACACTAAGTTCAACCTGATGAAAGAGTTGGAGAAGGTGCGGGCCATCGCCAACAAGCAGGTCCACCGCGCGCCCCACGAGACGCTGCTCGTCCTCGACGCCACGACTGGGCAGAACGGCCTCACCCAGGCCAAAGTCTTCAGTGAGGCGACGCCCCTCACCGGCCTAATTCTGACCAAGCTCGACGGCACGGCCAAGGGCGGCATCGCCTTTGCCATCGTGCGCGAGTTGAAGGTGCCCATCCAGTTTATCGGCACGGGCGAGAGGATTGATGACCTCGCGGTGTTCAACGCCCGCGAGTACGTGGACGCCCTGTTCGAAGAACCAACACCCGAACGCGCTTGACGTCTTGAACGAAGGACGAAGGACCGCTAGCCAAGGCTGGTCAGGTCCTTCGTCCTTTGTGTTTTGTCAGTTAAAGTTGTACATGCAAGGAGGCTCTATGCTACAGACCGACCCGTCCGCCTACCTGGCCGACCTGAACGAGCGTATCACGTCCATCTGGGGGCGTCTTTGACATTGAGGGCCAACGCGCGCAAGGCGAGAAGCTAGAGGCGCAGAGCCAGGCGGCGGACTTCTGGGACGACCCCCAGGCCGCGCAGAAGGTCATGCGCCAGGCCTCCGAGTTGCGGGGCACGGTGGACACGTGGACCCGCTTGCGTCAACGCGCCCAGGACGCCGTGGACCTATGGGCGATGGCGGTCGAGGAAGGCGACGAGGCGACGCAGGCCGAACTCATTGCCGAGGCGCAGGCGCTCGGCGGGGAACTGGAGGGTCTGGAGTTCCAGTTGCTCATGGCGGGTGAGTATGACCGCAACAACGCCATTCTGTCCATCCACGCCCAGGAAGGCGGCACCGAGGCCCAGGACTGGGCGTCCATGCTGCTGCGCATGTACCTGCGCTGGGCCGAGCGCAACGGCTTCAAGACCGAGATGATTGACCAGACCGAGGGTGAAGAGGCGGGCATCCTGAGCGCGCAGGTGGTCGTTACCGGCCCCTACGCCTACGGCTACCTCAAGGCCGAGCGCGGTGGCCACCGCCTAGTGCGCATCTCACCCTTTGACGCGGCCCGCCGCCGCCACACCTCGTTCGCCCTGGTCGAAGTCTTGCCCGAGATTAACGACGATGTGAACATCGTCATCAACCCCGACGACATCAAGACGGATGTCTATCGAGCGTCGAGCGCGGGCGGGCAGAATGTTCAGAAGAACAGCACGGCCGTCCGCATCACGCACCTACCCAGCGGCATCGTCGTTGCGGTCCAGAACGAGCGTTCCCAGTTGCAAAACAAAGAGACGGCGTTGAAGGTGCTCAAGAGCAAGCTGCTCGAGATCGAGCTTGAGAAGCGCGAGGCCGAGACGGCCCGCTTGAAGGGCAACGCCACGGCCGGCTTCGGCAACCATATCCGCTCCTACGTCCTGGCGCCCTATCAACTGGTCAAGGACTCGCGCACAGGCTACGAGATGGGCAACACCCAGGCGGTGCTCGACGGCGACATTGGCGGCTTTATCGCCGCCTATCTCAAGGAACAGGTCAGCGCGGGCTAGCCCCCTGTCCGAGCTCCGCTTCAGCACGCGCCGCCTTGGAATTCCCGCCAAGGCGGCGCTGCTGCATTTCGGGGGCGACGCTTTGACAGCCCACAGAGTTGGGATTAGACTTGGGCCGAACGGCTATCACGAGCGGAGGGCAGGCATGACCATCGTTACTCTGACAGAGCACACTTACGAGTTGCTAGAGCGGCGAGCGCGGGCCGTAGCGCAGACGCCGGACCAGGTTGCGGACCACCTGCTGCGCCAGCAACTGACGCCCAAGCACGCCTACATCGAGGTGGTCGAGAAAGCGAGCGGGCCGGAAGCCGTCATTCGGGGAACGCGGGTCGCGGTCCGCCACATCGTCGGCTACATTCGCCTGGGCGAGACGCCCGAGTCCATTGTCACGGACATCCTGCCCAGCCTGACCCTGGCGCAGGTCTACGACGCCCTCAGCTACTACCACGACCATCCCGACGAGAT
>CAZFUK010000043.1:11467-16542 GCA_964522005.1 uncultured Anaerolineales bacterium
AGCACGACCCCCGTGCGCGGGCCGAGCTGGAGCTGAGCCACCCCCTCGGTCACAGCCACCTCCGTATCATCCAACGCATTGACCAACTGAAGACCCTCACCCTGTGGCAGAGGGATGGAGACGCTGCGCGTCTGGCCGCTGTTGTTGAGGGCCACCGCCACGCTGTCGTCGCCCAGCGTCATCTGGTAGGCGAGCAGACCGCTGGCGGCGTCGGCCAGGAGCGGGACGCGCTCGCCGCGCCGCAGGGCCGGGTGGGCCTGGCGCAGGCGGTAGAGGCGCTGGAAGAAGCGCCGCAGGTCGCCGTCCTGGCGGCCGTCCCACCACATGGGCCGACGGGCCTCGGCGTCGCCCTGGCCGGCGCGGTCGCGCTTGTCGCGCGCCTGGGACATGCCCACCTCGGTGCCGTAGTAGACCACGGGGGGCTGGGCCAGGGTGAACAGGCATATGGCAGCCAGGCGGAGGCGGTCCTTGTCGTTGCCGGCCACGAACAGGAAGCGGTTCATGTCGTGGTTGTCAATGAACGTCGGGCGGACGAGGCTCTGGCCGAAGTACTGGTCGTGGCGCGACAGGAACGTGTCGAACTGGGCCGCGTCCATCCCATCGTAGGCGAAGAAACGGCGGGCCGCGTCCACGAACATGAAGTCGAGGATGCCATCCAGCCGCCCGGCGTAGGTCCTCAGCGTGTCCGCCGCCTCGACCACCTCGCCCACCGTGAACGAGTCGGGCGCGGCGGCGCGGGTGGCGCGGCGGAAGTCGGTCCAGAAGTGGTGACTGGGGCCGGCGGCGTGGTCCAGGCGGTAGCCGTCAATGCCGACCTCTTCCAGCCAGTAGCGACCCGCGTCAATCATCCAGGCGCGGGCCTCGGCGTGTTCCAGGTTGAGCTTGGGCAGGTCCCGCGCCGTGTAGAACATCTCGTAGTCGTGGGGCCACTGCTTGAAGGTGTACCAGCCGTAGTACGGGCTGGCCTGGTCGGCCTGGGCCGCTTGGAAGTAGGGGTGCTGGCGGGCCGAGTGGTTGGGCACGAAGTCGAGCAGGACGCGGATGCCCAGGCTGTGCGCCTGGCGCACCAGTTCGACCAGGTCGGCGTTGGTCCCCCAGCGCGGCTCGACCTTCTTGTAGTCGGTAATGTGGTAGCCGTGGTAGGTCGGTCCCTCGAAGCAGGGCGAGAGCCAGACGCAGTTGGCGCCTAGCTCGGCGATGTAGCCCAGCTTGTCTATGACGCCCCGCAGGGTGCCGCCCGAAAAGCCGCGCGGCGTGCCGTCGTCCTTGAAGGATTGGCCCGGCGTGGGCGCGAAGCGGTCCAGGAAGATGAAGTAGAGGCTGGCGTCCCGAATCCAGTCCGGCGGCGTGAGGGTGTCGTAGGCCAGGGCGAAGCGCGTCGCGCCGACCGACGAGGTCGCCCCGTTGTCGGCGAAGACCTCGTCGGGGCTTGTAGCGCTGACCGACGCAGCCCGGCTGTGCCACGCGCCGATCTTGTAGACCACCTTGGTCCCCTCGGGCTGCGGGGGCAGGGTCGCGCGCCAGACGGTGAGGTAGCCCCAGTCAAGCAGGTCCCACTCGACCTCGGCCGGCTGCATGGGCAGGGCAGCGCCCACCTGCGCCTCGCCCCGGCCCCCCTGTGGCTCCGAGCCGTCGGTGGTATAGTAGAGCGTGACGCGGTCCACGGGGAAGTTGGGGCCGGTCAGCGCCTGGACGACCACCGCCTGGCCCGGCAGCGGGTCCAGGGGCAGGGTCTGGTGGCGGTGCTGGACCCCGCTGCGTTGCTGGCGCAGACGCGCCAGACGCTGTTCGACCTGGGTGAGCGCGCCAAAGGTAAAGTCTTGCATGGAGGTTTCCTCATAACAAAGGAGCCGAGCCTTTAGACGCCGTACCTGTCTAAAAGCCCGACCCCACTTCAGCTTCAAGCCTCAATCCTCAGCCTTCAGCCTTCGGCCTTCAGCCTACCCCTTGACCGCGCCCTTGGTCATGCCTTCGACCAGGAACTTCTGGGCCAGCAGGAAGACGGCGAAGATGGGCACGGAGCCGACGACGGCCGCCGCACAGAATGCGGTCCAGTTGGTGCGGTAGCCGCTCAGGAAGCCACGCACGCCCACGCCCAGCGGGTACAGGTCCGGCTTGGACAGGAAGATGGTCGCCGTCTGGTACTCGTTGTAGATGCCGATGAAGGCCAGGATGAACTGGGCGACGAGCATGGGCGTGATGAGCGGGAAGATAACGCTCCTGAAGAGTTGCCAGTGGGTCGCGCCGTCCACAAACGCCGCCTCGTCCAGGTCCTTCGGGATGGTGTCCATGTAGTTCTTCATGAGCCACACGGCCAGACCGCCGCTCGCCCCGAACAGGATGCCCAGCCAGACCAGGTTATCCAGCAGCCCCAACTGGGCGAAGACGCCGTAGAGGAAGACGATGGACATGGTCGTCGGCAACATGCCGATGAGCAGCAGAATCAGGATGCCGTAGCGCCGGCCGGGGAAGCGGAAGCGGGAGAAGGCGTAGCCGGCCAGGGTGGCGATGATGGTCGAGATGGTCGAGCCGATCAAGCCCAGGATGAGGCTGTTACGGATCCAGGTCGGCAGCGCGCCCTGGAACAGCTTGGTGTAGTTCTCCAGGGTGTACGACTCGGGCAGGATGCTCTGGGCCAGCAAGCTCTCGCCCGCTTTAAACGACGTCATGACCACGTAGAAGGTCGGGAAGAAGGTGACCAGCACAATGGCGATGACGACGATGCGGATGATCCAGACCTCCATCTGCTTGCGCGTGCGATAGCTCTGGGACGAACGCGAGCTGGCGCGGATGGTGGGGGTCGAGATGGTCTGTTGAGCCATTTAGTCCTCCTGGAAGGCGTTGGTCAGGCGCGAGTTGACCATCGTCATGGCGGCCACGACGAGGAAGATGATGATACCGTAGGCCGAGGCGAGACCGTAGCGCTGGAGGTTGAAGATAATCTTGTAGGTGTAGGTCACGAGGGTGTCGGTCGTGCCGTAGTCGGCGCCGGGGAAGGCCAGCGGCAGGCCCTGGGTCAGCAGATAGATGACGCCGAAGTTCTGGAACTGCTGCGCCAATTGGACCACGACCAGCGGCATGAGCGACATCATCATGAACGGGAAGGTAATGGACTTGAACTTGTCCCACGTCCTGGCCCCGTCAATATCCGCCGCCTCGTACATGTCTTTGGGGATGGCGGTTAACGCGGCCAGCGACACGGTCATAAAGTAGGGGTAACTCAGCCACATGTTGAGCACGAGGACGGCCGCTCGCGCCGCCCAGGTCGTCTGGAGCCAGCGGATCGGCTCAATGCCCAACATGCCGAGGAGCTGGTTGTAGACGCCCTCGTAGTTGAGCAGACCGCCCCACATCTGAACGCTAAGAATGAACGGCAGCGCCCAGGGGATGATGAGGATGGCACGGTAGAAGTTGCGCTCGCGCAGGCCGGGGTGGTTGAGCAACAGGGCCAGTACCATGCCCGACGCGATATTGAGGAAGGAGGTGGCGAAGGTCCACATGACCGTCCACCCGACAACCGGGAAGAAGCCGCCGCCGAGGGAGAAAATCTCGGCAAAGTTGTCGAAGCCCACCCAGCGATAGGTGCCGAGGTTCAAGACGTCGAAGCGGTTGAACTTGCTGTAGTTGGAGAACGCAATCAGAACCGTGAAGAAAGCCGGTATCAGCGTAAAGAGCAGGACGAACGCAAACAGGGGCGTCATGTAGACGTAGGGCCAGACGCCTGGACCGCCCTTCTTGGTGGTGGCCGCCGGACTCGGCGCGGCGATGCTTGCCATAGCTATCCTCCGTAATTCACTCCTCTAGGCAGTGGTAACAGAAGGCAGTAGGGGCCTGAGCCTGCCTACTGCCTTCGGGGGTACGTCTACCGCTTACTTGCGCGCCTTCTCGATGTTCGACTTGATCTGGGCGACCGCCTGATCCATCGTCGGCTGCACGGGGGCGCGGCCGGGGATGATCTGGTCTGTCGCATCGCCCCACGGCTTCCAGACCTGCTGCATCTCAGGGATGTTGGGCATCGGCACGGCCACCGAGGCCTGGTCGGCCCACGCCTGCAACTCGGCGTTGCTCTTCAGTGAGGGGTCATCGAGCACGTCCTTGCGGACGGGCACCTTGTTGAACGCCTTGGTCAGGGCGACCGAGCTGTCCTTGGTCGTCAGGAAGTTGACCAGGTCAATCGCGGCGGCCTTGTTGGGGCTCTTGGAGTTGACGATGAGCATCTGGACACCGCTGAAGGGGCGCGGGGTCTTGCCTTCCCAATCGGGGATGCGGGAGACGCTGTACGGGACGTTAGCCTTCTTGAGACCGTTGAGCGTCCAGGGGCCGTTGATGGTGCAGCCCACGTTGCCCTTCTCCATCAGGCCGGTCACCGCGTCGTGCATGGTCGGGTGGTCGAGGATGCTCTCGGGCATCAGCTTGTCCTTGACCAGCCCCTGCAGGAAGGTGATAGCCTTGATGGCGCCTTCGCTGTTCAGGCCGATAGTCTTCTCGTCGTACTTGCCCTGGTCATACTTGAAGACGTAGCCGCCCTGGGCCGTGATGAACGAGTACATGTGGTACTGTTCCAGGATGGGGAAGACGAAGCCGTACTTGCCGCCGGTCGTCTGCTCCTTCGCCATCTTGACCAGGTCTTCCATGGTCTTCGGGGGCGTCTTGACCATGTTGGTGTTGCAGATCAGGCCGACCGACTCGATGAACATCGGCACGCCCTGGGTCTTGCCTTCGAACTTCACGGCTTCCTTGGCGGCGTCCAGGTACTGGCCGGCGTCCTTGATGTCAGCCCATGGCTCGGTGATGCCGATCTTGGCCCACTCGCCCATCTGGTCGTGCGGGACCGGACCCCACAGGTCGGGACCCTGGCCGGCCGGGGCGGCGATGGGCAGCTTCTGCTGCAGGTCGGGGATGTGGTTCAGTTCGACGGTGTTGCCGCTCTGCGCCGACCACTTATCAATCTGGGCCTTGAGTTCCTTGTACTCGGCGCTGTTGTTCTCGGGGTTTTGGGTCGTCCACATGACCAGCTTAGCGCCCTTGGTGGCCGGCTTCGCGCGGCTGTCCACGGTCGCGCTCGGCGGCTGGCT
>CAZFUK010000044.1:0-13911 GCA_964522005.1 uncultured Anaerolineales bacterium
GGCGCCGGCTGGCGCGGCGGGAACTTATCCAGCGGCGGCGGGTCGTGCGGGACCAGCGCCGGCCGTGTGCTCGTCGGCGGGGGCGTCTCCGTCGGGCCGGGGGTATGGGTCGCCCTTGGCGTCTGGCTCGGTTCGGGCGTGCGGGTCGGCCGGCGGGTTGCGGTCGCCGTCGGCCTGGGGGTCTCGGTGGCGCGGGCCAGGGCGAGGGCCGTGGCTCGGACATAGCCCGCGCTGTCCTGGCGGTTCACGTCGGCCAGGAATAGCTCGTAGGCGCCCGTCGGACGCGGCAGGGGGGACGCCGTGGGCAAGCGCGGCGGGGCCGGGGACGGGGCGACGGTTGACGGGGGTGGCGGGGCGGCCGTCGCGGGCGTCGGGACGGTGGGGGACGGTACGGGGCCAGTGGGGGGAATCCAGGAACCGATTTGACACGCGCCGAGGGTGAGAGGCAGCAGCCACCATAACAGGGGCCGCCATCGCCAGCGCAGGGTACAGGGCCAATTCACTTACCACTCCGATACACACTAACGGACGGGCAAACAATAGTGTCGGCCATTATAGGCCCATGAGGACCAGAGTCCAAATCACGGGCTTGACCCACCCCCAAACACGGGTATCATTCGCCTTTCACCGACAGACAGCCAAGGGGACGGCAAGATGATACAAGCAACGACCATTCTTGAAACCGAGCGGCTGCGGCTCCGGCCGCTGGTCCTGGACGACCTGGACGCGCTCTACGCCCTCTACCGCGACCCGGAGATTCGGCGCTACTTCCCCGAGGGCACGCTGACGTATGGGCAAACGCGGGAAGAGCTAGAGTGGATTATCAATGTCTACTATGCCAAATACGGGTTTGGGTTGTGGGCCACGGTCTACAAAGCCACAGGCGATTTCATCGGCCGCTGCGGCCTGCTGCCCTGGCAGATAGAGGGGCGGGCCGAGGTCGAGGTGGCCTACCTGCTGGCTAAAGAGTACTGGGGGCAGGGGCTGGGAACGGAGGCGGCGCGGGGGATTGCGGCGTATGCCTTCGAGCAGTTGGGCTTAACGCGGCTGATCTGCCTGGTTGACCCAGGCAATATTGCCTCACAGCGTGTGGCGCAAAACATTGGGATGACGCTGGAACAGGATACCATGCTCGACGGCGAGCGCACCTTCATCTACGCCATGAGCAAACAGGCGTAGCCTCTGGACATCGCTGAGAAAGGGACGGCTTAGTCTATGCACGCGAGCGGTACATTTGAGGTTCAACTGCCTCCCCAGGGAGAGGATAAGGGCGAGGGCGCGACGCTGGGGCGGCGCTCTATTATCAAGCAGTTCCAGGGCGACCTGACGGGCAGCAGCCAGGGGGAGATGTTGGCGGCGGGTATGGACAGCGGCTCGGCCGTCTACGTCGCCATCGAGCGGGTGACCGGGACGCTCCAGGGCCGGGCGGGCAGTTTCGTCCTGGTCCACAACGGCGTGATGACCGCCCAGGGCCAGAGCCTGACCATCACCGTCGCCCCTGGTTCCGGCACGCGCGAGCTGGTGGGGCTGGCGGGCCAGATGACCATCCGCATCGAAGACGGTCAGCACTTCTACGCCCTGGAGTACAGCTTGGATTGAGTGAATCCGCCGCCGGGGGTTATGGGCTGTCAATAGACAAACAGCACGAATCAGGGTATACTGCTTCAGTATGAAATACTACATAGACGCATCTGTCTATCTGTCTATTGACTAGCACCAGATCCACCAAGGTGAGATACACATGCTCCAGTTTGTATACACGCTAACTCCTCCATTCACCACACGTCGGCCTGTCCGACCTGCGTTCACCCTGATCCTGACCGTGTTGGTTAGCCTAATCATCGCGTCCGCTTCGCCAGTCCACTCGTCTAGTCTCCTGGCAGCCAGTGACACCACGCGCATTAACGCTGGCGGCGGCACATATACGGACGGCAGTGGGCAGGTATGGGCGGCCGACACAGGGTTCAGCGGCGGAGCGACCTATTCGACCGCGACCACCATCGCTGGGACTAGCGACGGGCGTCTCTACCAGAGCGTACGGTATGGCAACTTCGGCTACAGCCTGGCCGTGCCCAATGGCGCGTATCGCGTCACCCTCAAGTTCGCCGAGGTCTACTGGACGAGCGCTGGCAAACGTGTCTTCAACGTCGCCCTCGAAGGTCAGACGCTCCTGACCAACTTCGACATCCTGCATGAGACAGCGCCCAACACGGCCCTCGACAAGACTTTCCCGGTCAACGTGACCGACGGCGTTCTCAACATCGTCTTCACGACGGTCACGGACAATGCGCTGGTCGGGGCGATTGAAGTCCTGCCGAGTCCTAGTCCGACGAGTGTTCGGCTAAATATCGGCGGCGGCGCGTATACGGACGGCAGTAGGCAGGTATGGACGGCCGATACAGGGTTCAGCGGTGGAGCGACCTACACGACGGCGACCACCATCGCCGGGACCAATGACCCCCGTCTCTACCAGAGCGTGCGGTATGGCAACTTCGGCTACAGCCTGGCCGTGCCCAACGGCGTGTATCGTGTCACGCTCAAGTTCGCCGAGGTCTACTGGACGAGCGCCGGCAAACGTGTCTTCAACGTCGCCCTCGAAGGCCAGACCCTGCTGACCAACTTCGACATCCTCACCCAGGTCGCCCCCAACACCGCCGTGGACAGGTCGTTCCTCGTCACCGTCAACGACGGCGTCCTCAACATCGTCTTCACGACGGTCGCGGACAACGCGCTGGTCGGGGCGATTGAAGTTCTGCCAAGCGGGACAGCGGCTACCGACCCGGTGGTGGCGGCGGCGGGTGATATCGCGTGTGACCCGGCGAATGTGAGTTATAACGGCGGCAACGGCACGCCCGGCGCCTGCCGCATGCGCGCCACATCGGATTTGCTGCTCACCGTCAACCCGCATGCCGTGCTCGCGCTGGGTGACAACCAGTACGAAGATGGTGCACTGAGTAAATTCAGGCAGTCCTATGATCCCACCTGGGGCCGTCTCAAAGGCATCACCTATCCTGTCGTGGGCAACCACGAGTACGGCACGCCCGGCGCGGCCGGTTACTTCGACTACTTCGGTGCGGTCGCCGGCCCGCGCGACAAGGGCTATTACAGCTTTGATCTCGGCGCGTGGCACATCATCGCGCTCAACTCGAACTGTTGGGAGGTGGGCGGCTGCGGTGCCGGGTCTCCCCAGGAACAATGGCTCCGTTCGGATCTTGCGTCGCATCCAACCCGGTGCACCCTTGCCTTCTGGCATCATCCTCGATCTTCCTCCGGCCCCTATGGCGACGATACAGCGTATGAGCCATTCTGGCGCGCGCTCTACGAGGCGGGAGCCGACGTCGTGCTCACCGGCCATAGCCACAACTACGAACGCTTCGCGCCTGAAGGTCCGGGGGGCGTGGCCGACAGCGCCAGAGGGCTGCGGGAATTTGTTGTCGGGACAGGGGGCCGCTCCCACTATGGCCTTTCCACGATCCAGCCTAACAGCGAGGTGCGGAACATTGATACCTATGGTGTCTTGAAGCTGACGCTTCGCCCGACCGCCTATGAGTGGCAGTTCGTGCCGGAGCCTGGGGCCACCTTCACCGACACGGGTACGACCGCCTGCCACTGATTCGTCATATACGCATGCTACTAAACTATCTTCCCATGGACCGCCGCCACGCGCTGGTCCAGGGTGTCCCATTGCCCGACCGAACCGTGGGGGCCGTTCTCTTTGCCGACCTCGCCGGTTTTACCGCGCTCACGGAGGCCCTTGTCCGCGCCCTCGGTCCCCAGCGCGGCGCCGACGAGCTAACCGCCGTTCTCGAGCGGGTGTATGGCGCACTCATCGAGACGATAGACCACTACACCGGCAGTGTCGTCGTCTTTGGGGGGGATGCGCTGACCGCCTGGTTTGATGGGGACGGGGGCGAGCGGGCCATCGCGTGTGCCCTGGCGATGCAGCGCCGGATGGATGCCGTGGAGGCTGTGCCCGTTCCAGGCGGTCCGGGCGTGGCGTTGGGGATAAAGACAACGGTCGCGCACGGCTCTGTCCGTCGCTGCCTGGTCGGAGAGCCGTCCCTTCAGCAGATTGAGGTGTTGGCCGGAGCCACCATGGCGCGGCTGGCCCATGCCGCCGCCGTGACGGGACAGGGTGAGGTGGTGGTGGATGGTGTGACGGGCGTCCACTTAGGCGATGCCCTGCGTGTCCAGGCTCAACGGCCCGGATTACCCGGTGAGCCGCCTTGTCTGGTCGTAGGCGAATTGTGCAAGACGGTAGAGCCGAAGCCCTGGCCCGCCCTCCCCCCCGACGCGCTCCAGGCTGACCAGCTCCGTCCGTGGTTATTGCCGCCGGTCTACACTCGGTTGCAGACGGGGCTGGGCGAATTCCTGGCCGACCTGCGTACCACGGTCTCCATGTTTGTCCGCTTTGGCGATCTCGACTATGACACCGATGACGCGGCCGGTGACAAACTCGATGCTTTTGTGCGCTGGGTGCAGGCGGTCCTCGCTCGCTACGACGGCTGGTTGCTGACCGTCACCATCGGTGACAAGGGCAGCACGCTGTACATTACCTTCGGCGCGCCCATCGCTCACAGCGACGACCCAGTGCGCGCCGTCGCGGCCGCCCTGGAGCTGTGTCACCTGCCGCCTGACCTGGCGTATGCTGGCCCCATCCATATCGGCATGAGCGCCGGCCAGGGCTGGGCCGGGGCTTATGGCGGCGGCACTCGCGCCTACAGCGTCATCAGTGATGCCACCAACCTGGCGGCGCGTCTCATGCAAGCCGCCGCGCCCGGCCAGATTCTGCTGAGCGCTAACCTGGCGGCGAGTGTGAGCCGCCGCTATACCGTCGAACCCCTACCTGACATTTACGTCAAAGGCAAAGCCGAGCCTATCTCCGTCGCCACCATCGAGGGAGTGAAAGCCGTCTCTGACATTCACCTGTCTGAGCCTCCGTATACCTCACCCCTGGTCGGCCGGGGCGTCGAACTGGCCCTCATGGAGACCAGGCTGTCGCTGGCGCAACAAGGTCATGGCCAGATCGTCGGTGTCACGGGCGAGGCCGGGATGGGCAAGTCGCGGCTGGTGGCGGAGATTATTCGGCGAGGGCTGGCGGCGGGCCTGGTGGGCTATGGCGGCGAAGCCCAGTCCACCGCGACGCAGACGGCCTATCGGGCCTGGCAGCCGGTCTGGCGCGCGTTCTTCAAACTGCCCCCCCAGGCGACGTTGGCTGAACAAATGACGACGCTGGAACGGGAATTGGCCCGCCTGGACCCCCGGCTTACCGCGCGGCTGCCCCTGCTAGCCGAGGCGCTGGGCCTGCCCCTGCCTGACAACAGGCTGACCCGTCAGATGGACGGGCGGCTGCGCAAGGAGGCGCGCGAGGCCTTGCTGGTGGACTGTCTCCGCGCCGCCGCGACACCGTTGCTGCTTGTGCTGGAAGATGTGCAGTGGCTGGATGCCCTATCGGCCGATCTCCTGACCGCCATCGGGCGAGCCATCACCGATTTGCCGGTGCTCCTCGTCCTGGTGTACCGGCCTCTCGCCACCTGGCGCGGCGCGCCCTTCCCTGTCCTGGCCCTACCGCACGTAACCGAAGTCCAACTGACTGAACTCCCCCCCCACGAGGCCGGCCAGCTCATTCTCAACCAGCTGAGGGCGACCTATGGTCCCGACCTGACCCCGCCCGCATCGGTCATGGACGCCATCGCGCGGCGTGCCGAAGGCAACCCCCTCTACATTGAGGAACTGCTTAACTACCTCCACGACCGAGGTGTCGTCCCGGCTAGCCTTGAGGCGCTCGACCGCCTGGCCCTCCCCAGCAGCCTGGCTAGCCTCCTGTTAAGCCGCATGGACCAACTCACGGTTGAGCAGCAAACCACGCTCAAGGTCGCCAGTATCATTGGACGCGTATTTCGTGTGCGCTGGTTGTGGGGTGTCTATCCCTCGCTCGGACCCGAGGCGCGGGTCCGCCAGGACCTGGTGGACCTGGCCCATCTGGACCTGACGCCCCTCGACACCCCTGAGCCTGATCTGCGCTACCTGTTCAAACACGCGCTGACCCATGAAGTCGCTTACGACAGCCTCCCCTTCAGTCAGCGGACACAGTTACATGGTCAACTGGCAGGCTGGCTAGAGACCCAGCCGGGCGGCGAGGGCAACCTGGACCGGCTCGCCTATCACTACGGCCGCAGCGCGAACACCTCCAAACAGCGCGAATATTTCGGTAAGGCGGGTGACGCGGCGGCGGCCCGCTATGCCAACAGTAGCGCCATCCAATACTATCAGCAATTGCTCCCCCTTCTCGCGCCGGCCGAGCAGGGACCGCCCTTACTGGCCCTGGCCCAGGTCCTGCGCCATACCGGGGCGTGGGATGAGGCGGAAGGGCGCTATCAGGCCGCCTACACCCTGGCCGAGCAGACGGACGACGTCTTGTTACGGGCGAAGGCCCAGATGGGGCTTGGTGCGGTGTTGTATACGCACGGTGGGTTTGACGCTGCTGAAGCGTTGATGGACGAGGCGCGGGGAGTTTTCGTAGCTCGCGGCGCGGTGGCTGAGGCGCAACAAGCGGCGATAGACCAGGCCACGGTCTACTGGTCGCACGGCAAGCTGGCCGAGGCGCAGGCGCTCCTCGAAGCCGCCCTGGCGCGGGAAGGCGCTGACGGACACAAGGGCCGGCGGGCAGCCATTTATCATCTCCTGGCGATTCTGGCTTTTAGCGCGGCCGATTATCAGGCGGTGCAGGCGTGGAGCGAACAAAGCCTGGCGCTACGACGCGAGATTGGCGACCGACGGGGCATCGGGCTGTCCACCATGAACCTGGCGCTGGTCGCCCTGGAGGCCGAGCGTTACACCGACGCGCGCGCCCTGGCGACCGAGGGGCTGGCGCTGTTCCAGCAGATTGGCGCGGGCCGCGAGCAAGGGATGATCCGCGAGATTCTGGGGCTGGTGCTGACCGCGCAGGGGGAAGCGGCGCAGGCGCGGCCCTTGCATCGGGCCAACCTGGCCCTCTACCGGGGCATGGGGGTGCGCTGGGACGTGGCGGCGAGCCTCATCGGCCTGGCCGCCGCGACCCAGGCCGACGGGCCGCCAGGGGCGCATGAGTACGCCCTACACCTGGTGGGCGCCGCTGACCGCTTACAGCGAGAACTGAGTAGCTCACTCCCTCCCGCGCACCAGAAATCCAGACAGCGTATCCTGGTTGAGGCCGGCGCAGCCCTGAACCCGACGCACCTGGCCTCGGCCCATGCCGCCGGGGAGGCCATGAGTTGGGAAGAAGCAGTCGGCTACGCCTTGTCCTTCAGCTGAAGACAAACGCAGATGTCGTCGGAGAGCCTAACCCGCGCGGCGGTAACCGACTTGGGTTTCTGGCTCATTTTGCTCGGTTCCTCGGCCAGGGCCGCTTGCTTCGCTTCGACATCCTGAACTTCATACGCCTGGAGGTCCTGGTGCGGGATGAAGTAGAGTTTGCCATCCGCCCCGCGCAACACGACGCCTTCGACGTGGTGGGGGTGCGGAGTGGTGGACCGGCCCTTCGACGGTGTTTTGGCTGGCATATCAACTGTCTCCTGCGTGGTCAGCGCGGGCAATGCGCGCCCGCTGTATGGCTTGCTCCCAATAGACCGTGTGTTCAAAGTGGTAGCGTACCTGTTTGGGCGGCATCCCCCGCGCCAGGTCTTCACTCATCACCGTGAGCAGGCGAAGGGCATCGGCGCGTTGCTGATGCACCTGGCCGCTCGGCAACCAGGCCGCTAGCGCCTCTACTTCCCCCGCCACCAGCCCGGCGCTCACCGCGAGGTCGAGCAGACGCGAACAGGTGCGCTCTGGATAGTACAACGTTTTGGCGTGTCGAGTCAAGGCCGCCCGGCTGGCAGTCGTGATGATGCCAGCCTCCTCGGCCACGGCCAGGGTCGCTCGTATATCCACCAGCGCGACCGAGGTCGGCCGATAGTCGTCGCCGCGCCGGCTGTAAGCTACCGCTACCTCGTCGTCGGCGTCCAGGTCTCCATGCTGGTAAGCCGTGAAAATGTGGCCCACGCCCTCCATGCCAAACGCGTTCAACTCAGCGGCGCGGAGCGCGCCCAGCCCAGCCGCGCCAAATACGTGCACGCCCGCTTGCATGGCCCACAGGATTTCCTTGTGCCAGACAGCCGGCGGCTGGTCGAACAGGCCGTCAATCAGGCCAATCGCCTGAGGGCGGCCTTGCGCGACGCGGTAGACGTCACCCTGGCGGGCGGGCGGCAAATACACCGCGTCGAGGACGGGGCGTCCCTCGGCCGCCGTGATGGTGAGGCCCGCGAAGATATAGACGCTCATGCCCCGGCTTCCAGGCGGCGCCGGGCGCGCCGGCCAGGCAGGTAAGGCCCTCGCGGGGTGAGGTACTCCAGCCCTGGAATGACCACCCGTACCACTGGAATGCCAAACTCTGGGCGAGTCAGGTCCACCACGATGACAGACGTGATGCCGGCGCGACATAGCCGGTCCAGTTCCCCCGTCACATCCGCTTCAAACGTGTCAGCGTCCCAGTCGGCGATGGCGCTGAACTGGCGCGGCCCCGGCGCGGCTAACTCGGTCCATAGCGGCGCTAGCGCCTCAGCGTCGGCGTCGGCCGCTGTCAACTCTAAGTCGTCGCGGCTGGCGACGATACGCGTCAACCGTGTCTGGGCGGCTTCCGTCAGGGCGCGTAGGAGGGCGACGCCGCGCGCCGGGTGACAGCCATAGCCCTGGCTGGCCGTCGGCCGCCGCCACGGGTGGTCAGGTGGGTCCATAATGCGGACCAGGAACGCCGGGATACCGATGTCCGACGTAATCTCCCAGACACCCACGGCCACCTGGGCCTGGCGGTACTGGTCGAGGACCTGCACGCAGCTAGGGTCAGTGACCGTCGCCAGGTCGAGGCGCGTCTGTGCCCGCGCCGCGTCGTCTTGCAGCGACCACAGCGCCAGGGCATCGCGCTCAACCAACTCGCAGATGCCGTGGCTGATCGCCTCCAGCCGGTGATTGCCTGAGGCGAGACCGTTGGACGACGCCAGGAAACCCGACGCCATCGCGCGCAGTCGGACGGTGTAATTCGTATGCACGAGGTCGTACGGTAGCCAGATCGCCGTGTCTTGCAGCAGGTCGTAGCCCTCAATCCAGTGAACCAGGGCATACGGGTCAACCATCGCATCAACGGCCAGGGGCAACTGGGCCACATCGGCCAAACGGTGGGTGTAGCGCAATTCCTCATACGCGGCCAGTTTCAACGGCAGGGTGATGTGCTCGGCGTGATAGGTCTCGATGGCCTCCATCAGGCCGGAGGCCTGCGCCGCCGCCAGATCCATGCCTTTGCCGGGCCAGACGGCCACGCTGCGCGAGTTGGGCCGATACACCATCACTACCGGCAGGCCAATGCGGTCCAGGCCGGTCACGTCGGCGATCCGCGTAATCCCCATCACCGCCTGGTAGCCACGCATCCGCCGCACCGTCGCAGCCGGGGCCACCAGACGATGCGCCCCCTGCCGAAAGCCTTTGCGGGTCGGCGCGGCCTGGCTAAATGGTTGGGCCAGACGGGCTATGGCGCTCAACTGGGGGTTACCCAGGACGGCGGCTCCAGGCCGTAGTACCCTTGCAGGACAGCCTCCGCCGTTTCAAGCGCGCTCTCGACCCAGCCCTGGGCCTGGGCGTAACACTCGCCGCAAATGAAGACAGGGAGTGGGGGGGCCGGTTGGAGCAGGCGCGGGGCGACCTCCCAGGCGGGTAGATGCTGCGCCCAGTAATTGGATGCGCCGCCAAATGGGTCCTCGCCCCAATCAACATAGGCTGCGTCATAGGGCGTGGGCGCGTAGCGCAGGCCGTGGATTTCGAGCGCCTGGCGATGCGCATCCAGAACCATGGGTTGGGTCGTGTGCTGGCGGCGTGTGATCCACTCAGGTGAGACGGGGGCGGCGCCCGCCGGCCAGGGGTCGGGCTGGAAGGAGCGCAACACTTGCGTATTGCCAAAGCCCGTCCAGTAGTGGAGACTGAGGGTGTCGTCGAAGGCGGCCATGAGGAGCGAGTTGCGGTTCGACGGATCGGCGTCGGGCTGCTCGCCCTCCGTCCCCCAGTACCAGCACTGGCGTACCGGCAGATCGGTCACCGCCCGCCCGCCCTGAAAGCCACTGTTTTCCCACCACGGGAAGGGGTAGCACAGGAACAGCTTGAGCATGGGGACCATCATGACGGACTGGATGAGCTGGCGGACATCGGGGCGGCCGAGGACGGCGCCGGTTTGATCGAGGAGTTCGAGCGCCCGACGCGGCAGGGCAAGGATGAGCGAGCGGGCGTAGAGGCGGCGCGGCTCACCCGGCGCTTCCGTACCCCAGCCCTGGCTATTGGCGTAGACCAGTAGCTCTACACCTTCGGTCCCATCGGGCAGTTCGACGCGGTCAAAGGAATGCAGCCGGTGGCCGCGATACACCTGGCCGCCGACGCCCTCGAATTCGTCACACAGACGGAGGGGAATCTGTTGATAGCCGGTCGTAATGTGGTAGAAGGTCGTGCCGAGGCGCATCTCCAGGTACTTGCGAATCATGGAGACCGCATTCAGGTTGAGCACGGTAAAATCGAACCCCCCCGTATCGCGAGCAAACTCATACGCCTCCTGGCTCATCGCCTGGCGAACCAGGCTCCAGAAGCCCCACTGATACAAAGGCCGGCCTTCGACGTAAGCGCCTTGCAGCCGCGTCTCCAGCTCAGCGCCGCTCAGGCTTGTGATACCGGGTAGGAGTTGCTCCAGCGCGTAGCCGACCAGCAACATGGGGTCACGGCCCTGTTCGAGCCAGTCTAGTTGAGAGGGCAGATTGTCGGGGTTACGCAGGTCTTTCAACCGCATGCGACGCCCGCGCAGATAGGCGAGGTTGTCGGGCATCAGGTCCAGGACGGGCTGGCTGAGGGTGGCGGAGCGGGTGGGCAAGTTCAGCTTGTTTTGAACCAGGGAGCGCACCAGCGTATGACTATCGAGGAACTCCATGCCGCCGAGTTCAGCCACGACATGGGGCATGCCAGGCGGCGTAAGCGAGAGGAGACGCCCACCGATGCGGTCGCTCCCTTCAAACAGGGCTATGGTGTAGTCCGTTGGGGCGTCCACCGCCAGCCGCCAGGCGCAATACGTCCCCGCGACCCCGCCGCCCACGATGGCAACATCCAGAATCTCCTCGGCTGATTGAGGCATGATCTCCCTCAGGTTTGAAGACGACACTGTCCTGGGAAGATAGCATAGTCAGGGGTGGCTGTCAAACCGGAAGGGCTGTCCACGATGTGGTCGTAAAGCCAGTCCTGGTGGTTGAAATACCCGACACTTGACAATTCTCAAAGGGGGGGTATGATGACGGGCCAGTCCGCCTTCCTGGCCGTCCCCCGCCCTTGAGTACACGCCGAGGGCGAATCGCCCCTGTGCCCCACTCTACCCTGAAAGCGAGGCCCTCTTGATTATCACCGACGTCACGACCATCAAGCTCCGCTGCCCCATGCAAGTCGCCATGGCGGACGCCATCCACTACATGCCCGACCGGCCCACGCTGCTGGTCCAGGTCCACACCGACGAAGGCATCGTCGGGCTGGGCGAGGCGGCGGCCTACGGCGGCTTCCTGGAGAGCACGGAGGCCATCATCGTCGGTGAGCTGCGCAGCACGATTCTCGGTCAGGATCCCTTCCACGTCGAGCGGGTGTGGAGCATGATGGCGACGCGGGCCCACCAACGCGGGCGACGCGGCATGTTGATGATGGCGATTAGCGGGGTGGACATCGCGCTGTGGGACATTATCGGCCAGGCGACGCGTACCCCGCTCTACCGACTGCTCGGGGGCTACCGCGAGGTGTTGCCGGCCTACGCCTCGGCGGGCTTCTATGCCCAGGACAAGGACGCGCGGGCGCTGGCGGAAGAGGTGGGGGGCTACGCGGCGCGGGGCTTTCGCTGTGTCAAGATGAAAGTCGGCCGCCAGCCCGAGGCGCTCCTGAACCCGCTGCACGATATGCCGGCCGCGGACTACGCGACAGTATCCTTTGAGGAGGATGTCGAGCGCGTTCGCGCCGCTCGCGCCGCCATTGGCCCGAACGTCAAGCTGGCCGTGGATGCCAATAACGCGTTCACGCCCTCGCTAGCGCTCAAGTTTATGCAGGCTATCGAGGACCAGGACATCTACTGGTTCGAGGAGCCTGTGGCGACAGACGACATTGACGGCTCGGCGCTGGTGGCGCATCGGTTGACGACCCCCGTGTCGGGCTACGAGACGGAGACGGGGCTGCCCGGCTTCCGCGAGTTGATTACGCGCCACGCCGTTGACATTGTCCAGCCGGACGTCATCTGGTCGGGTGGTATTACCGAGTGCCGCAAGATCGCGGCCCTGGCGCAGGCGTATGGCCTGCCCGTCATTCCCCATGTCTTCTCGTCGGCGGTCAGCTCCATCGCCAACATGCACTTCATCGCGGCGCTCCCCAACGGCAGTTGGCTGGAGTTCGACCAGAACCCCAACGCGCTGCGCACGGAGTTGTTTGAGGAAGCCCTGACGGTGGACGGCGACGGGGCTATCCGTCTACCCAACCGGCCCGGCCTGGGCGTCACGCTCAACCAGGCCACCATCGAGCGCTATCGTATAGGAGGATAGTCAATGAGGCTGCAAGGCAAGGTTGCCATTGTCACCGGTGGGGCGCAAGGCATGGGCCGCGCCATCGCGCTACGCTATGCCCAGGAAGGCGCGAGCGTCGTGGTGGCCGACCTGCAAGAGGACGGGGCGCAGAAGGCGGCGCGTGAGATTCAGGCGGCCGGCGGCAAGGCGGTCGGCGTCAGGGTGGATGTGCGTAACCAGGAGCAGGTGCAGGCGATGGTTGAGGCGGCGGTGCGCGAGTTCGGCGGGCTGGATGTCCTGGTCAACAACGCGGGCGTCGGCAGGATCATCCCGTTCTTTGAGACGACGGAGCGCGACTGGGACTTCATGTTCGATATCAACTGCAAGGGCTTGCTGTGGTGCAGCCAGGCGGCGGCGCGGGTGATGATTGACCAGGGCCGGGGCGGCAAGATCATTAACCTGGCCTCGCAGGCGGGACGGCGCGGCGAGGCGCTGGTGTTGGCCTACTGCGCCAGCAAGGCGTGCGTGATCAGCATGAACCAATCTATGGCGCTGGCCCTCGCCCCCTACAAGATCAACGTCAATGCCATCGCCCCCGGCATCGTTGATACGCCGTTCTGGGATGAGGTGGATAAGCAGTTCGCCCAGTTGCTGAACATGGAGATTGGCGAGCCGAAGCGGACCTTTACCAAGCAAATCCCCCTGGGCCGCATCGAGCAGCCGGAAGACGTGACAGGCGCGGCGGTCTTCTTCGCCTCCGCCGAGTCGGACTACGTCACGCAGCAGTGTCTCAACGTGGACGGCGGCAACTGGCCCAGCTAGAGAGTTCGGAGAAGGCTGTTCATCCAACTCACCACCTTACATAAATAAGAGGCGGAGAGGAAGCCCCTCTCCGTCTCTTGTTGTTCATTCGTCGTCCGCCATCTTCCGCCCTAGGGCAGCTTGAGCACCATCCCCACCTGGATCATGTTCGGGTCGGCCCCGATGACCCCCCGGTTGGCGTCGTAGATGTCGCGCCAGCGGGCCGAGTTGCCGTAGACCTTCGTGGCGATGCTGGAGAGCGTGTCGCCCGCCTGGACCGTGTACGTCCCGCCCGCACTCGCCGCCGTTGTCCCGCCACCGCTAGCAGTGGTAGCGGCCGTGGGCGCCGCGCCGCCCTTCATCCGCCCGTCGAGCTTGGCCGAGATGGGGCTGTTGGTCTTGATGAAGTCAATGATGACGTCGTTGACGACCAGGTTGGTGCTCGTCTTGTTGGCTGCCTTGTCGAACAACGGCTTGTACGTCCCGTTGACGTTGGCCTGGAAGTCGGTCGTGGTGACCTTGTAGGTCTTGGCGTCGTCCA
>CAZFUK010000044.1:14011-16529 GCA_964522005.1 uncultured Anaerolineales bacterium
ATCTTGCGGCGGAGGGTGTCCATGACGAAGTTGGCGAGGACCGTCTCGTCGGTGTAGATGTTGTCGTTGGACAGCTCCACCGCCGCCGCGCCGATCTTCTGGAACTTGGGCGCGAAGAACGGGTCGGCCATGAGCGCCTTCTGCCGCGCCTCGACACCCGCCTTGACGTCGGGCGCTTCGGGAATCGACTCGTCCATCTTGACCAGCCCGCCTGTCACCGCCATCAGCCGCCCGTTGTTGAACGTCATCTGCACACGGCTGATATAGGTCAGGTACTGGAAGGGCGAGATGAACCAGGTGTTGGTGCCGGGCAGGCGGCCCAGTTCCTCCTTGCGGTGGCTGTGGGTGCCCAGAATCAGGTCAATGCCCGGCACGGCCTTCGCCAGTTCCACGTCCTCCTCGTAGTCGCGGTGGCCGATCTCAATCACCGCGTTGACCTTCTCCTCTTCCCGCAGGCGGCGCACAATGTCCTTCGCCACAGTCGGACCGTCGATGAACTTCGTATCCGCCGGCAGGTTCGTCGCCCGAATCAGGCTGGGGTAGCTCGCCCCGGCGATGGCGAACACGCCGAGCTTGACGCCGCCGCGCTCGACAATCAGGTAGGGCTTGCCGTTGACCTGGAAGTAGGGTTCGTTGGTCGAGGCCTTGACGAAGTTGGCGCTGAGCATGGGATAGGCCGCCTTGGCGCGGCACTGCTCGAACAGGCCCGCGCCGTAGTCGAACTCGTGGTTGCCCAGGGCCATCGCTTCGATCAGCCCGTTGAACCAGTCCCACTCAGAGCACAGGTATTTGTCCGACCACGACGGCTGGCCGACGTTCATGGTGTCCCCGCCGTTGAAGGCAATCGTGTTCGGGTCGGACAGCACCTGACCCCGCAGGTAGCCGATGGTGCGGGCGATGCCGGCCTGGTTTGCCTTGCCCTCGCTATAGAAGGGCACGGCGTGGCTGTGGTAGTCGGAGAAGTGGAGGATGGTGATGGTCGTCGTACCGCCCTGCGCCTGGGCCAGGCCGCCGGTCAGGAGCAGGGTGAGCAGGAGCAAGGCGCCCGCGAGACTGACGCGTTTCATAGGGGGAACCTCCTTTGGGTAGGCGTAACGCGGCCCAATTATAGCAGGGGGTGCGAGGCTAAGGCTAGTGTGGCGTCTGGTCTAGGATGAAACAAAGAGGGAATGAGTGAGACAGTATCAGACAGGATAAAGAGAGGACGGCTATCAAGGAGGCTGGCATGAACGCGACGCTCAAGCAGGGTATCCCGACGACCACCGCGATTGACCACTTCGGCTATGTCGTGCCCGACATGGAGCAGGCGATTGGGTTCTTTACCGAGGTGCTGGGGTTTGAGCTATTGTCGCTGGATGGGCCGTTCACCGATGACGGCGACCGCGTGGCCCGCTGGTGGGGCATCCATCCAAGGGCGGCGGGGCGCTTTGCCTATCTGCGCTACGGCGCGGCAGTCGTGGAACTCACCGAGTGGCAGACGCCCGACCAGAACACCCACGTCCCGTCGAACAGCGACCTGGGTGGCCGGCACTTCGCCATCGCCGTCACCGACCTCGACGCCGCGACCGCCTATCTGAACGCCCAACCCGGCGTCACGGTCTTCGACCGCAGCGAGTGGGGCTTTGTCTACTTCACCACGCCGTGGGGCATGACTCTCCAGATCGTACCCGCGAGGAGATAGGCGCCCCTCACTAGTCATGGAGGTTGAAGTAGAGTATAATCGAGACAGGATGGGTTGATCTGGAGATAGGACGATGGAGCAACAGAAGACACTTGCACTGGATGACCAGGGGCGGATCGTGGTTCCGGAGACAATCAAGGAGCGTCTCGGCCTTGCGCCCGGTATGACCCTCGTCGTTGAGGCGGGCGACAATGGCGAGGTCAGACTGCGTCGCGAAGACGAGCCTCGGCTTGTCAAAGAGGGAAATATATGGGTGGTAGATGGGGAACCGCTGGAGGATCTGGTTGAGTTCACCAGCCGAGAACGTGAGCGAAGACATGAAGATCTGTTGCGACGAGTCGGACTATGAGGATTCTCCTCGACACTTCGGTCCTGGTTCCCTCTTTGGTTCGGTCCCATCCCTTTCATAGCCAGGCGGCACCCTGGCTGAACAAAGTGATGGGTGGTCCTGATACTGGCCTTGTGGCAGCCCACTCGCTGGCTGAAGTCTACGCCACCCTGACAACCCTTCCTATCAAACCCGGCTTATCGCCGGCTACTGTTCGGCAACTCATCCATCTCAATATTGTTGACGTCCTTGAGGTAGTCTTTCTGGCTGATCAGGATTATGTGACAGTCATCGAGCACCTGTCTCAAAACAACATTGTAGGCGGGGCGACCTACGATGCGCTGATTGTATTTGCGGCGATTAAGGCGGGGGCCGACCAAATAGTAACCTACAATCTCCGCCACTTTCGTCGTGTGTTCCCCGCGTATGCGCATCTCATGACGCCTCCTTAGGTGCGATCCCTAAGCCGGCCGCGATGTGGTCCAGGGAGTAGACGGCGCCTTGCTGGC